>NZ_JBVHHE010000049.1:0-40060 GCF_055561235.1 Kitasatospora sp. NPDC022856
GGGCAGGCACAGCCAGTCGACCGCTCCGTCCCTGCTGACCAGGGCAGCGGTCTGCATGTCCCCGATGAGTGCGTAGTCCTCGATACGGCCGGCCACGTGGATCTCCAGTTCGCAATGTGGTCACGACGCATCGGCGATCCGGGGAGAGCCAGCGGGTCTGCGGGGCCGGGGGTCACCCCGGGACGTCCGGCCTGCCGGGGGTGGTGGCAGGCCTTGCTGGAGTGTCCGCGCGGGGCCCGGTCGAGCCCCAGGGTGGGTGGGGAGGTGCTGGATAACGGGGAGGTCCGGTCGCGCATCGGGGACCGAGAGGTGTCCTTGCCCTCCCACGCCCTCCGCTTGCTCGTGCTGTCGGCGATGCGTCCGTGCAGCTTACGACGGACGAAAGGGGCGAAGCACGCGGGCGCAGCCCTGCGTGGCGCCACAATTCGGCGGAAATGCCGTGCATCGTGGGGGAGCCGTAAAGGATGGCTCGGAAGGATCACCTCCGGATGGTCCGTCGGGAGGGGGCTCCATGACCCGCCCGAGCGCTGCGGAGTGGCCCGCTCGGGCCGGTGGTGCGACCGGTGTGACGCGTGCGCCGGGTGGTGCGCCGGTGGTGCGCCGACGGAGTGGTTCCCGAGCGCCGCGAGCGGGCCGGAACGCGTCCGGGCCGGGGCACTGATACCCTGGTATCCCGTGGACCGGTGGGATCAAACGCCCCGGACCAGCCGAACCGACGATTCGTTGAGTGCCGTGCACCACACCGCACTCCCGTCGCGCCAGGCGAGCCGAGAGCTTCCCGCCCACGTCACCTTCGACACGCGACCCACGGGAGCCCCCTCTTGGCACAGCCCCATTCCGGCAAGGCATCGAACGGCCGCGCCGTGACGACCAAGCACCTCTTCGTCACCGGGGGTGTCGCCTCTTCGCTCGGCAAGGGCCTCACCGCCTCCAGCCTGGGCGCCCTGCTCAAGGCCCGCGGACTCCGCGTGACGATGCAGAAGCTCGACCCGTACCTCAACGTGGACCCGGGCACCATGAACCCGTTCCAGCACGGTGAGGTCTTCGTCACCGACGACGGTGCCGAGACCGACCTCGACGTCGGCCACTACGAGCGGTTCCTCGACACCAACCTGCACGGTTCGGCGAACGTCACCACCGGCCAGGTGTACTCGACGGTCATCGCCAAGGAGCGCCGCGGCGAGTACCTGGGCGACACCGTCCAGGTGATTCCGCACATCACCAACGAGATCAAGGCCCGGATCCGCCGGATGGCGACCGAGGACGTCGACGTGGTGATCACCGAGGTCGGCGGCACGGTCGGCGACATCGAGTCGCTGCCCTTCCTGGAGGCCGTCCGCCAGGTCCGTCACGAGGTCGGCCGGGACAACGTGTTCTTCGTGCACGTCTCCCTGCTGCCGTACATCGGCCCCTCGGGCGAGCTGAAGACCAAGCCCACCCAGCACTCGGTGGCCGCGCTGCGCAACATCGGCATCCAGCCGGACGCCATCGTGCTGCGCGCCGACCGCGAGGTCCCGCAGGCCATCAAGCGCAAGATCTCGCTGATGTGCGACGTGGACGAGGAGGCCGTGGTCGCGGCCATCGACGCCAAGTCGATCTACGACATCCCCAAGGTCCTGCACGGCGAGGGCCTGGACGCGTACGTGGTCCGCCGGCTGGACCTCCCGTTCCGCGACGTGGACTGGACCACCTGGGACGACCTGCTGCGCCGCGTCCACGAGCCGCAGCACATCGTCAAGGTCGCGCTGGTCGGCAAGTACATCGACCTGCCGGACGCCTACCTGTCGGTGACCGAGGCGCTGCGCGCCGGCGGCTTCGCCAACAACGCCCGCGTCGAGATCAAGTGGGTCACCTCCGACGACTGCGAGACGCCCGAGGGCGCCCAGGCGCAGCTCGGCGACGTGGACGCGATCTGCGTCCCCGGTGGCTTCGGCGACCGCGGTGTGGACGGCAAGGTCGCCGCGATCACCTACGCCCGGGAGAACAGGATCCCGCTGCTGGGCCTCTGCCTGGGCCTGCAGTGCGTGGTCATCGAGGCCGCCCGCAACCTCGCCGGCCTGCCCGAGGCCAACTCCACCGAGTTCGACGCGGCCGCCAAGTACCCGGTCATCTCCACCATGGCCGAGCAGCTGGCGATCGTCGACGGCAAGGGCGACCTGGGCGGCACCATGCGGCTGGGCCTCTACCCGGCCAAGCTCGCCGAGGGTTCCATCGTCCGTGAGGTCTACGGCGGCGAGCAGTACGTCGAGGAGCGCCACCGCCACCGCTACGAGGTCAACAACGCGTACCGCGCCGACCTGGAGAAGACCGGCCTGCAGTTCTCCGGCCTCTCCCCGAAGGGCGACCTCGTCGAGTACGTCGAGTACCCGCGCGAGGTGCACCCCTACCTGGTGGCCACCCAGGCCCACCCGGAGCTGAAGTCCCGCCCGACCCGCCCGCACCCGCTGTTCGCGGGTCTGGTCAAGGCGGCCATCGAGATCAAGACGGCTGCCCAGTAGCCGGTACCCGGTAGTCGGTACCCGCTGCTCGGCGCCCGGTGAGTCGGCGCCGAGCAGTGGGCGCCGACCAGGAGTAGTCGTCGACACGTCACCGGACGGCGGCCCCGCGATTCCCGCGGGGCCGCCGTCCGGCGTTAGATTGTGTCGTACTGACGAAAAGGGGAGAGCGATGGACGACCAGAGCATCTTTGACGTGGCCGAGGAGTGGGAGACCCGGGGGACCGCGACGCCCTTCCAGGGCAAGGTCACCGGCGTGCGCTCCGAGGAGGTCCGGATGCCCGACGGCAGCTGGGCCCGCCGCGACTACCAGACCCACCCCGGCTCGGTCTCCGTCCTGGCGCTGGACGACCAGGAGCGGGTGCTGATCCTGCGCCAGTACCGCCACCCCGTCCGCCAGCGGCTCTGGGAGCTGCCGGCCGGCCTCCTCGACGTCCCCGGCGAGAACCCGCTGCACGCCGCCCAGCGCGAGCTGTACGAGGAGGCGCACTGCAAGGCCGACACCTGGCGGGTGCTGGTCGACTTCTACACCTCGCCCGGCGGCACGGACGAGGCGCTGCGGCTCTTCCTCGCCACCGACCTCACCGCCGCCGAGGGCGAGCGCTACGAGGCGCACGGCGAGGAACTGGAGATCGAGACCGCCCGGGTGCCGGTCGCCGAGCTGATCCGGCTGATCCACGCCGGGGAACTGCACAACCCCACCCTGATCACCGGCACGCTCGCCGTGCACGCCGCGCTCACCGGGCCCGGCGGCCTGGCCGCGCTGCGCCCCGCCGACTCGCCGTGGCCGGCGCGGCCCTTCTCGGCGTGACACCTCCGGCGTGACCTCGGCGCGGCTGCTTCGTGGGGGTGACGACTCCGCGGTGCCGCTTCGCGCGGTGTCGCTTCTGCGGCGCTGCTTCGTGGGGCGACGCTTCGTGGGGTGACCTTCCCGGCGTGGCGGTGGACGGCGCGTCACCCCGCGGTTGACCCGCAGGGGTGACTTACCGGTTCGTACGACCGGATGTCACCTCGGCGGAGCCGGACGGTCGAACTACGCTTCGCAGACAGGGCGCCCGTCCCGGGCCGCCTCCGCTGAGCGCTGGGTGACGTCGGGAGTGGCACGGGTGGCGAGGAAGACGGCGACCATGGACGCGGGGCCCGGCGTATCCGTCGAGGACGTTCCCGGGCTCGACCGGCTGCCCGCCGGTCCCGCGCTGCTCGTCGGCCGGCGTGCCGAGCTCGCCGCCCTGCGGGCCGCCGCCGCCCGCCCGGCCGAGGGCCGCAGCCGGGTCCTGGTGCTGGCCGGCCGGCCCGGCTCCGGGCGGACCACCCTGGCCGTCCGGTTCGCCCGCACGGTCGCCGCCGACTACCCCGACGGTGTGCTGTTCGCCCGGCTCTCCACCCCGGACGGCGGCCGGGTGCCGCCCGCCAGGGCCGCCCGCCGGCTGCTGGAGCAGCTCGGCGCGGACGTCGCGGGCGTCCCGCTGCCCGGCGCCGTCGAGGACAGCCGGGACGAACCGGCCTGCGTCGCGCTGCGCGAGGCGCTGGCCGGGCGGAAGGCCCTGCTGCTGCTGGACGACGTGCGGGACGCCGGACAGCTCTGGCCGCTGCTCGCGGACGAGCCCGGCTGCCTCGTCCTGGCCACCACCGCCGGGCCGCTCACCGGCATCGAGGACATCGACCCGGTCATCCTCGGCGGGCTCGACCGGCAGGCCTCGGGGGAGCTGCTCGGCGACCTGGTCGGCGGGACGAGGATCAGCTGCGACCCGGTCGGCGGGGCCGACCTGGCCGAGGCCTGCGCGGCCCGGCCGGCGGCACTGCGGCTGATGGCGGGGTGGCTGCGGGGCAATCCGAAGCTGGCGGTGACGGATGCCGCGAAGGAGCTGGCACGGGCGGTGCGGGAGGCCGACGCCAAGCCGGTGGGGGGCGCGAAGGCGGCTGGTGGGGTGCACGCGGCCGGGGAGACGGCTTCCGGGGGGAAGGGCGCCCGGGGCGGGCCCGGCGCGTCCGGTGGGCCGGAGCGTACGAAGGGCGGCGCCCTGCACGCGGGAACCGGTGCGGGGGTCGGTGCGGGGCCCAGGGCCGGGACCGGGGCGGACGGGCGGGCTCCGGGCGGCGCCGGGGCCGGGGCCGGTCCGGGGGACGGGAAGGGTGTCAGGCGTCCCGCCGGGCCCGCGCGGGGCGGCGGGAAGCGCGGTGAACGGCGCGGCGGGACGCAGCCCGCGGAGCACGTTTCCGGGCCGGCTCCGGAGCAGGTCCCGGCCCCGGAGCGGCCCGGCCGGCCGGGCGGGGCCGGAAAGCCGGGGACCGCCGGTGCCGCTGCGGGCGGTGCAGTCGGTACGGCCGGGACGGCCGGGACGGTCGGCTCGAAGGCCGAGCAGGTGGAGTCGGCCGCTGCCGCCGCTGCCGCCGTCCCGGTGACGGACCCCGCGGCCTGGGTGAAGCCCGGGCCCGAACCTGCCGAGCCCGTTCCGGTGCCGGACAACGATCCGCTGATCGGCGCGTTCACCCTGCTCTACGGCACGCTGTCGGCCCCCCAGGCGCGGATGCTGCGGGCGCTCACCCTCGCACCGGGGCAGACGGCCGACCTGCGGACCGCCTCGGCCCTGGTCGGCTGCCCGGCGCCGGAGGCCGCCACCATGCTGGCCGCGCTCGCCGAGCGGGAGCTGCTCGGTGCGGAGCCCCCCGCCGCCGACGGGACCTCGCGGTACCGGGTGCCCGGCCGGCTCTACCCCCGGCTGGTCAGGCTGCGGGAGAGCGAGGACCGGCCCGCCGAGGTCGAACTGGCCCGGGCCCGGCTGCTGGAGCGGCTGGTCCGGCTCACCGAATCCGCCCGCGCACTGCTCGACCCGGCCGGCGGCCCCGGCCCCGACCCGCTGCCCGGCCCGCTCCGGCTGCGCTCCGCCGCCGACGCCCGGCAGTGGCTGCTCGGCGAGCGCGACGTCCTGCTCGGCGCGGTCGCCGACGCGATCGGCCAGGGCGATCTGGACGGCTCGGCCGGTCGGCTGGTCACCGCCCTGCTCCGGGCGCTGCCGCTGACCGGCGCGGCCGCCCCCGCCGACCTCTACCAGCTGCACGAGCAGGTGCTGACCGTGGCCGAACGCCACGGCAAACCGCGCCGGGCCGCCGCCGCACTGCTCAATCTGGGGGATCTCCAGGCCGCGGCCGGCCGCTGGGAGCAGGCCTGCGCGCACTACCGGGCGGCCCTGGAGCACGCCCGGTCGGCCGACGACGAGGCGCTCTGCGCCCGGGCCCTGGAGGGCGCGGCGGGCTGCTACCGGGCGCTCGGCGAGGCGGTTCGCGCCGCCGACTGGTACGGGCGGGCGCTCGCCCTTCGGCAGGCGATGGGCGACCACGCGGCCGAGGCCCGGCTGCTCGCCCGGGTGGCCGAGGCGCACACCGCGCAGCGCCGGTTCGAGGAGGCCGAGCGGGAGTACCGGGCCTCCCTGTCGGTGCTGCGGAGGCTGGGCGACGAGCGCGGGCAGCAGGTGGTCGGCGACGCCCTCGCGGAGCTGCGGGAACGCCTCGACGGCGGGTGGTAGGGGCGGGTTCCGGAGTATTGTCGGAGATGCCCGGTTGGCATTGCTTTGGCGGGAAGATCGCTGGGGAAGCCTACGAACCTGCCAATGTGTCCGGCAGATTTGTTCGCTTTGGAAGGCTGACACGCCGCCTGGGCTTCATTACACTCGAACTCAGTCGCGCAGCGATCCATGCCCCGGTGTCGTCCGGAGGCTTCCCCACGTGCGCGTCGCCCGCCGGTCTTCTCCGGTAGGGACCCCCATGGCAAGAGGACGTGTTTAGCCGTGAAGGTCGGCATCCCCCGCGAGGTCAAGAACCACGAGTACCGCGTGGCCATCACGCCCGCCGGCGTGCATGAGCTCGTCCGCAACGGACACGAGGTCTACATCGAGGACAACGCCGGTCTCGGCTCCTCGATCCCCAACGAGGAGTACGTGGCCGCCGGCGCCACCATCCTCCCCACCGCCGACGAGGTGTGGGCCACCGCCGACCTGCTGCTGAAGGTCAAGGAGCCCATCGCCCAGGAGTACCACCGTCTGCGCAAGGGCCAGACCGTCTTCACGTACCTGCACCTGGCGGCCGACCGCGCCGGCACCGACGCGCTGGTCGCGTCCGGCACCACCGCGATCGCGTACGAGACCGTGCAGCTCGCCAACGGCGCCCTGCCGCTGCTCGCGCCGATGTCCGAGGTCGCGGGCCGGCTGGCCCCGCAGGTCGGCTCGTACCACCTGATGCGCCCGGCCGGCGGCCGCGGCGTGCTGCCCGGTGGCGTGCCCGGCACCCACCCGGCCAAGGCCGTCGTCATCGGCGGTGGCGTCTCCGGCTGGCACGCGGCCACCATCGCCATCGGCATGGGCTACGAGGTGACCCTGCTCGACCGCGACATCAACAAGCTGCGCGAGGCCGACAAGGTCTTCGGCACCAAGATCAAGGCCATCGCCTCCAACGCCTTCGAGCTGGAGAAGGCCGTTCTGGAGGCCGACCTGGTGATCGGCGCCGTGCTGATCCCGGGCGCCAAGGCCCCGAAGCTCGTGACCAACGAGCTGGTCTCCCGCATGAAGCCGGGCTCCGTGCTCGTCGACATCGCCATCGACCAGGGCGGCTGCTTCGAGGACTCGCACGCCACCACGCACGCCGAGCCGACCTTCCAGGTCCACAACTCGGTCTTCTACTGCGTGGCCAACATGCCGGGCGCCGTCCCGAACACCTCCACCTACGCGCTGACCAACGCCACGCTGCCCTACATCGTGGAGCTGGCCAACCGCGGCTGGAAGGACGCGCTGCGCCGTGACCCGGCGCTGGCCAAGGGCCTGAACGTGCACGAGGGCCAGATCACCTTCGGCGCCGTCGCCGAGGCCTTCGGCCTGGAGTCCGTCTCCCTGGAGAGCGTGCTCGCCTGATCTCGGGTTCCCCCGGTTCGGGACGGTCCGCGCCACGCCGGCGCGGACCGCTCCGACCTGGGCCGTTCCCGGTGGGACGGCCCGTAGGCCCCCGACCCGTCCTCCTCGTCCGCCAGCGGGCCGGAGGTCCCCGGATCGGGGGCTTCGCCATGCCCGCGAACGGCGCCGACGCGGGCGGGTGAACGGCGTCCACGGGGGCGGGTGAACGCGGGTGGTCGGGGTGGGTGAGCGGCGCCGATCCGGACGCGTGAACGGGGGTGATGCGGGCGGGTCGCTCTGTCGTCAATTTCTGTGGGTCGTGTCACCCGACCGCAGAAACGTTAGGGTCAAGGGCCCGCGCATCCCTTGACAGAGGGTTGCCCGATAGTCGACACATCCTGCCCACTACCGTGGATTGTGTTGCTGCGAACGCCTTGAACGGCCTAGAGTCGCAAACCGTCGGCATGCTGCCACGCTGACGAATCGACATAGAGTCCTGGATGCCCAAGGAGGTAAGACGACTTGTGAATGAGTCGACATTTGCTCCCGGGGGTGGTCAGCCAGGACTGGCGGAGCACACCGCCGTCCAGCCGAGTGAGGAGTCCGGGGCCCGGCAGGCCACCGTGGGCTCGGCCGAGGTCGGCTCGGTCGCACTCCGCACTTTCGAAGCACGACAGAACACAGCACAGGTGACCACGGTGACCGACTACGACGTCGACCTGCCGGCCCACGGCCTGGCCTACGGCGAGTTCGCCTACGGCGCCTACGACGACCCGGACGCCGAGTACGAGCCGGACCCGGAGTACGCCGCCACGCTGGCCCCCGACGCCGCGCGCCAGCGGCGCGAGCGGGTCGGCCCGACCGGCCGTCCGCTGCCGTACTTCCCGATCCCCGCGCCGGTGGCCGAGCACGGCCCCGCGCAGATCATCGCGATGTGCAACCAGAAGGGCGGCGTCGGCAAGACCACGTCGACCATCAACCTGGGCGCGGCGCTGGCCGAGTACGGCCGCCGGGTGCTGCTCGTGGACTTCGACCCGCAGGGCGCGCTCTCGGTCGGTCTCGGCGTCAACCCGATGGAACTCGACGTCACCGTCTACAACCTGCTGATGGAGCGCGGCCTGACGGCCGATGAGGTGCTGCTGAAGACCGCGGTCCCCGGCATGGACCTGCTGCCCTCCAACATCGACCTCTCCGCCGCCGAGGTGCAGCTGGTCAGCGAGGTGGCCCGGGAGTCCGCGCTGGCGCGCGCCCTGAAGCCGCTGCTGCCCGACTACGACTTCGTCATCATCGACTGCCAGCCCTCGCTGGGCCTGCTGACGGTCAATGCCCTGACGGCCGCTCACAGCGTCATCGTTCCGCTGGAGTGCGAGTTCTTCGCGCTGCGCGGTGTCGCGCTGCTGACCGAGACGATTGAGAAGGTCTGCGAGCGGCTCAACCCCGAGCTGCGCCTGGACGGCATCCTGGCCACCATGTACGACTCGCGCACCGTGCACAGCCGTGAGGTGCTGGCCCGAGTCGTCGAGGCGTTCGGCGAGCACGTCTTCCACACCGTCATCGGGCGGACCGTGCGCTTCCCGGAGACCACCGTCGCCGGTGAGCCGATCACGACGTACGCGACCAACTCGGTCGGTGCCGCCGCCTACCGCCAGCTCGCCAGGGAGGTGCTCGACCGGTGCCGCCCCGCCGAGTGAGTCTCCCGGGTGCCGACGAGCTGTTCCGGACCACCGGCGGGATGGCGCTGTCGCCGTCCCTCGCGCCGCGTCCGGCCGCCGAGGCGCCCAGACCGGAGACCGCGCGGGCCGTCAACGGTGCCGGCCCGGACGGTGCCGAGGGCGCCGACGACGGCATTGGCGGTGCCGCGGGTCGTGCGACCGGGGGCGCCGCGAACGGCGGCGAGGCCGGTCGGCCGCGCGAGCACCACTCGGCGGGCGGCGCCCCGGTGCCGGCCCCCGCCCAGCCGGGCGGGGCCCAGGGCATCGGGCAGTCCGGCGCGGCGGGCAGTACGACCGGGGGCGCGGCGGGTGCCGCGCAGGCCGGTAAGACGGCTCAGGGCGGCCGTGGCGCCGCTCCGGCGCCGCGCCAGCACGCGGGTGCCACCGAGGACCAGGCGGGCGCCACAGGGCGCCCCAGGCCGCGTGGACGGGCACCGCGCCGCCCCACCGGGCGGGAGCGGCACGACGAGAAGATCACCGTGTACGTGTCCGCCGAGGAACTGATGGACCTCGAACACACCCGGCTGGTGCTCCGCGGTGAGCACGGGCTGGCGGTGGACCGCGGCCGGATCGTCCGGGAGGCGATCGCGGTCGTGCTGGCCGATCTGGAGCAGCGCGGCGAGGCGAGCATCCTGGTGCGGCGGCTGCGCGGGCGCTGAAGCCCGCGGGGCGCCTTGGGGCGCTTGTGGTGCCGGTGGTGCCGGTGGTTGCTGGTGGTTGCTGGTGGGCTCGTGATGCCTCTGGGGGGCGCTGGGCCGGTGGTCCGGCGTTGTACCGGTGACCGGCGGCGCCCGGCGGTGCGTGCGGCGTGTCGGCGGCCCCGGCGTGGGGCGGGCGGCGGCCGCCGGGCGAAGATGGACCGTTATGCCGAGCACCCCCGAACCGCCCGCCGCCGGGTCCGTCGCTGCCGATGGGACCGCCGGATCCGATGCGTTCCTCGGGGTTGGTGGGTCGGGTGGGGCCAATGGGTCCGTCAGGTCCGGTGAGACCGTCGACGCGGGCGTTCGCGTCGTTGCGGGGACCGGTCCGGCTGCGCCAGAGGGGTCGGCTGCGGCAGAGGGGTCGGGGACGGCCGCCGGTTCGCCCGGCGGTGGCTTCCGGGTGCGGCTGGAGAACTTCGAGGGCCCCTTCGACCTGCTGCTGAGCCTGATCGCCAAGCACAAGCTGGACGTCACCGAGGTGGCGCTGGCCACCGTCACCGACGACTTCATGGCGCACATCCGGGCCATGGGCGCGAACTGGGACCTGGACGCCGCGACCGAGTTCCTGGTGGTCGCCGCGACGCTCCTCGATCTCAAGGCCGCCCGGCTGCTGCCGGCCGCCGAGGTCGAGGACGAGGAGGACCTCGCCCTGCTGGAGGCGCGCGACCTGCTCTTCGCCCGGCTGCTGCAGTACCGGGCCTACAAGCGCGCGGCGGCCCTGTTCGGCGACCGCTGGGCCGCCGAACTGCTCCGGCGCCCCCGGACCGTCGGGCTGGAGCCCCACCACGCGCGGCTGCTCCCCGAGGTCGTGATCAGCATCGGCACGGAGCGGTTCGCGCAGCTGGCGGCGCGGACGATGGCGCCCAGGCCGGAGCCGGTCGTCTACGTCGACCACATCCACAGTCCGCCGGTCAGCGTGCGGGAACAGGCCGGGCTGGTGGTCGGGCTGCTCACCGAGCTCGGCGAGGCGTCCTTCCAGCAGCTGGTCGCCGACGCGCCGGACACCCTGGTGGTGGTCGCCCGCTTCCTGGCCCTGCTGGAGCTGTACCGGGAGCGGGTGCTCGCCTTCGAGCAGCCCGAGGCCCTGGGCGAGCTGCTGGTGCGCTGGGTGGCCGAGGAGGACCGGGGTGTGGTCGAGGTGACGGACGAGTTCGACCGGCCGGCCGGTGAGCAGAAGGAGGAGCGATGACGACTGGGGCGGACGGCGGGGAGCGGCCGGTGCGGCGTCCGCTCGGTGTGCCGGGGCAGCCGAGGGCCCAGGAGTGGCTGGAGCCGGCGCCGGGGGTGGGGGTGGTCGGGGAGGCGGTGGCTGGGGAGGGGGAGGTCGTTGCCGCGCCCGTGGTTCCCGTGACTCCTGGTGCTTTCGCTGCTCCTGGCGGGGCTGCTCCTGGCGGGGCTGCTCCTGGTGGATCGGCTCCTGGTGGGGCGCGGGGGGTCGAGCCCGGTCCGGTGGCGTCCGAGGCCCTGGTGGTGCACCAGAAGTCGATCCCGTCGACTTCCGGTGCGGGGGGAGGCGGGCGGGTGTCCGCGGCGCCTGTGCCTGTGTCTGCGCCGCCTGCACCAGCTCCTGCACCAGCGCCTGCGGCGCCCGCGTCCGGGCCCGTCGGGCTTGAGGCGGCGGACGGGCCCGGGCTGAGGGCGGAGCTGGAGGCGATTCTGATGGTCGTCGACGAGCCCGCCCGGGAGGCCCACCTGGCGTCCGTCCTCGAACGGTCGCGGGAGGAGGTGGCGTCGGCGCTGCGTGAGCTGTCCGCCGAGTACACCGCCCA
Source organism: Kitasatospora sp. NPDC022856 (assembly GCF_055561235.1). Classification (NCBI taxonomy): domain Bacteria; kingdom Bacillati; phylum Actinomycetota; class Actinomycetes; order Kitasatosporales; family Streptomycetaceae; genus Kitasatospora; species Kitasatospora sp. NPDC022856. The sequence goes on from NZ_JBVHHE010000049.1 coordinate 11,558, forward strand.
GGGCCGGGGCTTCGACCTGCGGCTGGTCGCCGGCGGGTGGCGGTTCTACACCCGGGCCGACTGCGCGGCGGCCGTCGACCGCTTCGTCCTGGACGGCCAGCAGGCCCGGCTGACCCAGGCCGCGCTGGAGACTCTGGCGGTCGTCGCCTACCGGCAGCCGGTGTCCAGATCACGGGTCTCAGCCGTCCGTGGTGTGAACTGTGACGGCGTGATGCGTACCCTGGTACAGCGAGGACTGGTGGAAGAGGCCGGATCCGAGCCCGAAACAGGTGCGATCCTGTATCGGACGACGAACTACTTCCTGGAACGGATGGGGCTCCGCGGCCTGGATGAGCTGCCGGAACTCGCTCCCTTCCTGCCCGAGGTCGACGACGTGGAAGCGGAGTCCCTGGAGGGCACGATGATCGCGGAGGCGGTCGCCGCCGCTGCCGCGCAGGCTGCGGACGGCAGTGGCGAAGCCGATCGGGCTCCGCTCGATCGATAGGGGGGCGGTGAGGTCGGCCGAAACGACCGCACAGCCCAATCCCAGACGGAACGACGTACGGACACTTTGATGCGTAGCAGTGGCAACGGCAGGAACAGCAGCGGCGGCGGCGGCGGTCGCGGCGGACAGGGCGGGGGCCGGAGCGGCGGCGGCTCCCACGGGGGCGGCGCGGGCCGTGGCGGATCGGGCGCTCCGCGCGGGGGCTCGTCCGGCGGCGGCCAGCAGGGCGGCGGTTCGTACGGCGGGGGTTCCTACGGCGGTGGCTCCGGCTCCTCGCGGGGCGGGTCCGGTTCGTACGGTGCGGGTTCGCGCGGCGGCTCGTCGAGTGGTGGGTCCTACGGCGGCGGCTCCGGCTCCCGCGGTGGGTCCGGTTCGTACGGTTCGGGTTCGCGCGGCGGTTCGTCGGGCGGCGGGTCGTACGGCGGTGGCTCCGGCTCGTCGCGTGGCGGTTCGTACGGCGGCGGGTCCGGCTCGTCGCGTGGCGGTTCGTACGGCGGCGGGTCCGGCTCGTCGCGCGGTGGGTCCTACGGCGGCGCCTCCGGCGCGCCGCGCGGCGGCTCCGGCTCCTACGGTCGGCGTGACGACCGCCGGGACGACCGGCGCGACGACCGCGGCTTCCTGGAGCGCCCGCTGCGGCCCGAGGAGCGGCGCTACGACCGCCCCGAGTTCGGCGGCGGCCCCAACGCCACGCCGGCGCGCGGCGGCTACTCCGGGCGCCGTCCCAACCCGGCACCGCGGCCGCGCCGTGAGGGCCAGGGCGCCCCGGGCGACCCGCGCCGTCAGCCGCAGCGCTCGCGCGAGCTGCAGGCCAAGATCGAGGACGCCGTTCTGGCCCGGCACGACAAGCCGGCCGTGAACCTGCCGAAGACCGCCGGCGAGCCCGAGGGCGAGCGCCTGCAGAAGGTGCTGGCCCGGGCCGGCATCGGTAGCCGCCGGGCCTGCGAGGAGCTCATCGAGCAGGGCCGGGTCGAGGTCAACGGCAAGCGCGTCACCGAGCAGGGCAAGCGGGTCGACCCGCAGAACGACGAGATCAAGGTGGACGGCCTGACCGTCGCCACCCAGTCGTACCTGTTCTTCGCGCTGAACAAGCCGGCCGGCGTGGTCTCCACCATGGAGGACCCGGACGGTCGCCAGTGCCTCGGTGACTACGTGACCAACCGGGAGACCAGGCTCTTCCACGTCGGTCGTCTGGACACCGAGACCGAGGGCATCATCCTGCTCACCAACCACGGCGAGCTGGCCCACCGCCTCACCCACCCGCGGTACGGCGTGACCAAGACCTACCTGGCCGCGATCCAGGGACCGATCCCGCGTGACCTGGGCAAGCAGCTCGCCAAGGGCATCGAGCTGGAGGACGGCTTCGCCCGGGCCGACAGCTTCAAGGTGATCTCCAACGTCGGCAAGAACTACATGGTCGAGGTGACCCTGCACGAGGGTCGCAAGCACATCGTCCGCCGGATGCTGTCCGAGGCCGGCTTCCCGGTCGAGAAGCTGGTGCGCACGCACTTCGGCCCGATCGCGCTGGGCGACCAGAAGTCCGGCTGGCTGCGTCGTCTGACCAACCCCGAGGTCGGTCAGCTGATGCGCGAGGTCGGCCTGTAGGAATCTGTGGACCGGTCGATAGAGGGGCTCCTCTGTAGACCGGTCGACATATTCTGGCGTTCTCTGTAGATCGGTCGGCATAGTTGGGGGCGTTTCTGTGGACCGGTCTGCATAATCGGGGGCCGGATCTGTAGACCGCCCGACATATTCGCGGAGCGTGTCTGTAGACCGGTCGGGTCTGCATAATCCGCGCGAGCGGGACTGCGTCGGTAGACCGGTCTACATATTCGGGTGTTTCGGGAGGGTCTCCCCGTCGAGTGGCGGGGAGGCCCTCCTGCTGTTCGGCGGGTCCTGCTGTGAGCAAGGACGCATCGCCTGGTCATCGCCTTGTCAGCGCGATGATCCGTGGCCGAAGATTGCCACCTGACCACGACCCGCCGAGTGGCGGGACTGCGCCACCGGGGGCGCGGGCGGGAGTCGAGACGGGGGAGCGGCGTCGTGTCCGATGCACCACTCAGCACACTGGGACTGGCCGCGCCGGACGGTCAGGTCTACGCGGCGCTGGTGGCCAACCCGCAGTCCACCGCGGAGGACCTCGCGACCTGCTGCGGTCTGACACTCCAGCAGAGCGTCCGCGCGCTGGACCGATTGGCACAGCAGGGCATGGCGACCAGGGCACCGGTGGACCGCCACCGCTTCCTCCCGGTGGCGCCCGATGTCGCGATCGGCACGCTGATCGGCCATCGCGAGTCCGAGCTGCGGCACGCCAGGGCCGAGATGCACCGGCTGATGGACGCCTTCCGGGAGGCCTCGCGCTACACCGACCCGGCGCACTCGGTCGAGGTGTTGACCGGCGGCGAGGCGATCGCCCAGCGGCTGGAGCACATCACCGAGACCAGCCAGTACCAGGTCCGCGGCTTCGACTGCCCCCCGTACATCCAGGACCCGGTCGCCAACATCCCGCTGCAGCGCGAGCGGATGCGGGAAGGGCTGCGGTTCCGGACCATCTATGACCGGGAGGCGGTCGCCTGGCCCGGCCGGCTGGAGAAGAACATCCTGGCCGGCGTCGCGGACGGCGAGGAGGCGAGGGTCCGGCCGGTGCTGCCGATGAAGATGATCATGTCGGACGACCGGATGGCCGTCATCCCGATCAGCGTGGGCGACAGCGTCCTCGACGCGGCCTACGTGATCCACCCGTCGGCGCTGCTCCAGGCCCTGGACACGCTGTTCGAGGCGGAGTGGGAACGGGCGGTCCAGCTCCAGTCCGCGATCGGCGCCGCCGAGGGCGCGCTGGAGCCGGAGGCCGACCACCGCAAGCTGCTCGGCCTGCTGGCGGCCGGCCTCACCGACGAGTCGATCGCCCGCTCGCTCGGCTGGAGCGCCCGGACCACCCAGCGCCGGCTGCAGAGCCTGATGCGCGAGCTGGGCGCCACCACCCGCTTCCAGGCCGGAATGGCGGCCCGGGAGCGGGGCTGGCTGTAGCCGGGCCGGTGGCGGTTCAGCTCCAGGGCGTGAGGTTCGCCCAGTGGCCGTCCGGGCCGCGCTCGACCTTCTCCAGGCCGACCACGGCGGACCGGTTCAGCCGCCCGTAGATGTGCGGGAACAGCACACCGGGGGTGGCTCCAGGCGGCGGTGCGCCGTTCGGGGCCTCCCACTTCACCATCGGTTCCACCAGCGACTCCTCGATCAGCAGCACCATCAGCGGACCAGGAGTGTCGGCGTAGAAGGCGTTGGCCACCGCGAGCGCCGTCCGCTCGTCCGCCGAGCAGTGGATGAACCCGTCGGTGAGCAGCGAGGCGGTGGCGTACGGCCGGCCGGGGTCGGCCAGCCAGTCGTCGAGGGGGGCGAGGTGCAGGATCATGTTCCTGTTGTACCTGAACGGTCGTCACGGCGAGGGCGCGGCCGACCGGGTTCGGGCGCCGGTGTCACAGGTGGTGGGGTCACAGCTGATGGGGCCAGAGGCGCCGGTGTCACAGGTGATGGTGTCGCAGGCAGTGGGGTCACAGGCCCGCCACCTTCGCGGAGGCGGAGATCTCGTACACCAGCGTCACCGTCCGGCGGGCGCCCGGGCCGAGCGGGAGGTCCCAGCGGACGATGCCCTCGGTGTCGAAGGCGTCCGGAGCCGGGGAGCACTCCTCCTTGCGCAGCCGCACCTCGACCGCCGAGACCTCGGAGACCGGTACCCGCTCGCGCACCGTGACCAGCTGCTCGTCCCGCTCCTCCGGGCCCGAGAAGCGCGAGATGTGCAGCCGGACCGTCCGGGTGGTCACCGAGCGCTGGGTGAGCCCCGCGGTGCCCTGCCGTTCGTCGGTCTCCCGGACCACCCGGTAGCCGTCCGAGCTGCCGAACGCCAGTTCCGCCTCGGCGCCCGCGGCGGTGAAGGGCAGCTCGCCGCGGCCGGTGAAGCCGCTGCCGCGGATCAGTTCCACCGGGCCGGCGAGCAGCGCGTGCCCGGCCGCGTTGCGGAACCGGACCACCTGGGTCACCAGCGGCGACAGCTCCGGGGCGCAGGCGTACTCGCCGGTGGCGGGCGCGGTGAAGGAGCCCAGCGGCACCCGGTGCGCCCGGCCGTCCGAGGGCACGGTGGCCGGCGTGGGGGCCCGCAGGATCCGGACCTCGCCGCCGTCGTCCACCCCCGGCACGGCCTCGGACGGGCCGAGGGTGCTGATCGTCTCCTCGCGCAGTTCGACCTCGACCGTGCGCCGCTCCTCGGCGCTGCGCTCGCGCAGGGCCAGCACGTCCTCGCTGATCGCGGGCGGTGCGGTGGCCAGTGCCGAGCGGGCGGTGGAGAAGGTGAGCCGGGCGCCCGTCCAGTCCTCGCCGGTGCGCTGCCAGACCACCGCCTCGGACTCCAGGTGGAGCGACCCCTCGGCGAGGGTGGCCCGGTAGGAGGGCCGCCAGACCGCGCACGGCACCAGGTGGCTGACGGTCAGCCGGGCGGGTCCTGCGGCGGCCGCCTCGACGGTGAGGTCCAGGTGGGCGACCAGCTCGGCGGGCGCCTCCTCGGCCTCGTCGAGGGCCGTCCGGGCCTCTGAGCGCTCGACCTCCAGGTCGCGCAGCCGGGAGTGGGCGGCCCGCAGCTCCTCGCCGTACCGCTCGCGCTCGGCGTCCACCCGGTCCAGCTCGCGGGCCCAGCGGGCCCGTTCGACCTCGCCGGCGCCGGCGCCCTCGCCGACCTCGCGGAGCAGGTCGGCGGAGAGCTGGGCGAGCAGGGCCAGCCGGGCCTCCAGGCGGTGGCGCAGCTGGTCCTCCTGGCGGGCCCGCACGTCGAGCTCGTGGACGCGGTGGCGCAGCGCGGAATCGTCCGGACCGGGCGCCAGCGGGGCGCGCGGGGTCCAGGCGCGGACGATCCGGGCGTCCAGGACGCGGGGGCCCGCCACCCTGGGCGACTCGGCGTCGGCGGGGGCGAGGCCGGTGGCTTCGGCCCGCAGGGTCCGGTCGACGGCGAGCGCGGTGATCGGGCCGAGGCGCAGCCGCTGGACGCCCGCGGCGAGGTCGACGGTCACGGCGCGCTCGACCTGGCCGCGGTCCTCCAGGCAGGTGACGGCGGTGACCGGGAGGGGGATGGTGTCGCTGCTCATCGTTCAGTTCCTCCGGTTTCCACCGACGATGGCCTTTCCGGCCGGGATTCTGATCTGGTACCCGCCGTCGAGTTCGGCCCGCCCGCCCGGCGGCAGTTCGACCCGCCAGAGCCGGCTGCTCGGCGGGCACTCCGGGGAGGGGGCGGCGGGCGCGTGCCAGTCGGCCCGTTCCTCGATCCGGATCTCGCTGTCCGGGGTGACCGGCACACGCTCGCGGACCTCCACGGTGACGGCGTGCCCGAGCCGGTTCGCGAGCTCCACGTGCACCCGGTGGTCGAGCACGGTGCTGGTGTTCAGCATGCCCGTGGTGGACTCGTGCAGCTCGGTGCGGCGCGCGACCTCGACGCTCTCGGTCACGCCGGTGCCGAGCCGGCACGTCCCGCCCGGCGCGAGGGTGGGCAGGGCGGCGGTGAGCAGGAACTCGTCGTCGACGGTGACCTCGACCGGACCGGCCAGCACGGCGTGGGCCGTCCCGTTGGCCAGTACCAGCGTCCCGTACACCTTCTCCTCGACGGAGGGGACGGTGACGTACTCGGGCCGGACGGTGACCGGGATCTCGCCGATCGTGACCGTGTGCCAGGTGCCGTCGGACGGGATGTCGGCGGGGGCGGCGGCGTCGAAGCGGTGGTCGAAGGAGCCGGCCGAGGCGCGCGGCGGTACGGCGTGGCGGGGGAGCGGCAGGCCGCTCAGGGTGGAGCCGGTGGGGGTCGGGCGGGTCGGGGCCGTGGGGTGGAGGGTGCCCCGGCGGGCGGCGGGCTCGTCGGGGCCGGCCAGGACGAGCGTGGGGTAGTCGAGCAGCGTGGCGCCCGGGGCGGGGGGAGCCGGGGGTGCGGGCGGGGCCGCGGCGGCGCCGAACTCGTCGGCGAACGGGGCCTCGGCCGCCCCGGCGGCGGAGCGGCGCGCGGAGCGGTCCCGGCGGGCGAGCGGCGCGGGGGCCGCGGCGGCCGCCGGCGGGGGCAGCGGGGCACCGGGCTGCGCGGGCGGCGGCCCGCCGTAGCCGGCGAAGCCGAGGGACGGGGCGGGCGCCTCGAAGGCCTGGACGCCGCCGCGGGTGCCGCCCGCCAGGGGTGCGCCGCCCGGTGCCATCGGGGCGGGGGGCGGTACGGGGCGCGGGAGCGGGGCGGCGGCCCCGACGAGGACCGGTCCGCTCCGGCGCGGCTCGGGGCGGGGGCCCACCGCGTCGTAGCCGGTGAAGAGGTCGCCCAGCCCGGCCGGGGGCTCGCGCCAGCCGGAGGGCGGCGGGGCGGGCTGGCTGCGGCCGATCCGCAGCGAGCGCAGCTTCGGCAGGTCGGTGTGCCGCTCCAGGTCGGCGGTGGAGAGGGCGAGGCGGACGCCGGTCCAGTCCTCGCCGGTCCGCTGGGCGACGGAGGCGCGCAGGACCAGCCGGCCGGTGTCCGAGCCCTGCTGGTAGGAGAGCCGGTAGGCGGGCACCCAGCGGGCGGCGGGGACGCCGTATTCGAGTTCGATGTCGATCTCGGGGGCGGGTGCGGTGTCCTCGGGCCGGGAGTTCGCGGGCGCGGGAGCGGTGAGGGTGAGCAGGACGGTCGCGGAGGTCTCGACCGGCCGGGCCGGTCCGGCGGTGGACGAACGCGCCAGCCGGTCGGCCAGCGTCTCGGTCGCTTGCTCGGCCCGTTCGAGCTCCTCGGCCAGCTCGTCGGCGCGGAGGTGGAGCCGGGTGAGCCGCTCGTCGACGAACTCGGCCAGCTCCAGCCAAGCGTCGGCGGGCGTGCGGCGGAGCGGTTCGTCCCGGCGGCGGGCCGGCGGGACGGCGCGCAGCGCGGTCGTCTCCGCGATGGTGTCGAGGACCAGGCGCTGCCGCTCGCGGACCGCGGACTCGTGTTCCCGGGCGGCCTTCAACCGGCTGTGGAGCCCGGGGAGTTCGTCGGGGGAGCGGAGTTCGGCGACCGGTTCGAGGCGGGCCTCCGTGACGGCGGTGCCGGGCGGGCCGGAGAGCACCCGGGCCCGCAGCGACCGCCCGTCGAGCACCTGCGGCAGCCCGGTCAGCCGCAGTCGCCCGCCGGGCGGCAGGGCCACCCGGGCGCGCCGGCGGCAGACCGCGCCGACGGCGTGGACCACGACGGAGTCGAGCTCCGACGGATGGGCCGGTACCGCGGTTCGGTCGGACTGCTGTTCGTCGTCTGCCCTGTGCTGGTCGTCCACCCGGCCTACCCCTTCGTTCGCGCCGCTCGCGCCGACGGCGCGCTGCCGCCCCCTGGGCGGTCAGTCTGCCTCGCATCGGCGCGGGCGTCCTCGGATTTCGCCCGTGCTCGGCGTGTGCGGCGTGCGTGTGCGGCGGTGTGTGTCCGCGCGTGTGCGGTGCGTGTGCACTGGTGCGGTGTCCTGTGGTCGCGGTGTGTCGTGTTCGCGGTGCGGTGCGCGTGCGATGTGGTGCGCGTGGTGTCGCGTCAAGGGGGACGGAGCCGGTGGCCGCGCGGTTGCGGTCGGCGGGGGTGGACTGTGGCCGCGGGGGTGGTGGGGATGCGAGAGGATGGGCGGGCACGTCCAGGCCAGCCCCTTGAGGAGAGCCACCCCGCCATGCGCACTGCCGCCGTCGTCGGTACCGGACTCATCGGCACCTCCGCCGCCCTCGCCCTGACCGGACGCGGGCTGACCGTTCATCTGGAGGACGCCGACCCGGACGCGGCCCGTACCGCCGCGTCGCTCGGCGCCGGCACCACCGAGCCGGCCGACGGTCCGGTGGACCTCGCGATCATCGCGGTGCCGCCCGCCCTGGTCGGCAAGGTGCTCGCCGACTGCCAGCGGCGCGGACTGGCGCGCTGGTACACCGACGTGGCCAGCGTCAAGGACGGGCCCAGGGCCGAGGTGGCCGCGCTGGGCTGCGACACCGTCCACTACATCGGCAGCCACCCGATGGCCGGCCGCGAGCGCTCGGGCCCGCTGGCCGCGCGCGCCGACCTGTTCGAGGGCCGGCCCTGGGTGCTCACCCCCACCGCCGACACCGACACCGAGACGCTCAACGCCGTCCTGGAGCTGGTCGCCCTCTGCGGCGCGATGCCGATCGTGATGGACGCCGCCGCGCACGACCGGGCCGTCGCCCTGGTCTCGCACGCCCCGCAGCTGGTCTCCTCGCTGGTCGCGGCCCGGCTGGAGAAGGCCGACGAGACGGCCATAAGGCTCTCCGGCCAGGGTGTTCGGGACGTCACCAGGATCGCGGCCTCCAACCCGGGCATGTGGGTGGACATCCTCTCCGCCAACGCCGGCGCGGTCGCCGACATCCTGGAGGAGGTCGCCGTAGACCTCGGCGAGACCGTCGCCGCCCTGCGCTCGCTGCAGGCCACCGAGGAGGGCGAGCGCCGAGCGGGCGCGGCCGGGATCGAGACCGTGATGCGCCGGGGCAACGCCGGCCAGTCGCGGATCCCCGGCAAGCACGGTGCGCCGCCGACCCGGTACGAGACGGTGGCGGTGGTCCTCGGCGACCAGCCCGGCGAGCTGGGCCGGCTCTTCGGCGAGGTCGGCGCCGCCGGGGTCAACATCGAGGACGTCGTCATCGAGCACTCGTCGGGGCAGCAGGTTGGCTTCGTCCAGCTGTCGGTCGCTCCGGGCGCGGTGACGCCGCTCACCGTGGCGCTCCGGGCGAGCGGCTGGAGCGTCCGGGACTGAGGACCGGTACCCGAGGGGCCGGCGCGCGGCAGGTAGGGGTGCCTGCCGGTACGGGGGCCGGATCAGGGGCCGGTGCGGGTGCCGGTGCGGGGGCGGCGGTACGCGGCCGGCACGGGGCCGGTTCCGGTGGAACGGAGCACCGGGGCGGGGTCTGGCGCCGGTCCATTAACCTGGAGGGAGACATCCCCCGGTTTCAGGCTGTGCGGCTCGCGCCGTACAGGATTCAGGTTCGGGCTCAGGCCCAGAGAGAGGTTCGCCCCGTGGACACTGCCGACCGAGCGCACGCCCCGGTCGTCGTCGCCATCGACGGACCCTCCGGCTCCGGCAAGTCGACCGTCTCCCGGGCGGTCGCCGCCCGGCTGGGGCTGAGCTTCCTGGACACCGGCGCCATGTACCGGGCGCTGACCTGGTGGATGCTGGCCAACGACGTGGACATCGACGACCCGGAGGCCGTGACCGTGGCCTGCGGCAAGCCGGTGATCGTCTCCGGCACCGACGCGGCCGGCCCGACCATCACGGTGGACGGCCAGGACGTGTCCGGTCCGATCCGGGGGCCCGAGGTGACCGCGCAGGTCAGCGCCGTCGCTGCGGTGCCCGCCGTACGGACCCGCCTGGTGGAGCTGCAGCGCGGCTGCGCCGAGGTCGCCGAGCGCGGCATCGTCGCCGAGGGCCGGGACATGGGCAGCGTGGTGTTCCCGGACGCCACCGTCAAGGTCTTCCTGACCGCCTCGGTGGCGGCCCGGGCCGAGCGGCGGGCGGCCGAGCTGCGCGCCAAGGGCGTCGACGAGGCCACCATCGCCGAGATGGCCGCCGACCTGGTCCGCCGGGACAAGGCGGACTCCTCGCGCGAGACCGCTCCACTGACCCAGGCCGCCGACGCCGTCCTGGTGGACACCAGCGAACTCAGCCTGGAGCAGGTCATCGGCACGATAATCATGCTGGTGGAGGAGCGGGCCGGGCTGTCGGCGGTCTGAGCCGCCACCGGGCGCCGTCCGGGGGTCCCATTCCCCCGCGCCGTCCGGGATCCATCACTCCGGGCCCACCGCCCGGGGCACACCCTCCGCGGCCTTCGCCGGTCGCGGCCCGCTGTTCGGGAGCGCCCACGGGGCGCCTCCCTGGAAGTACGGAAGCGCCCGCGGGGCGCCTTCCTCGTAGTACTCGCGCTGCCCCGACCGGGGCAGGTACGCACGGCACGCCCCTGGGAAGGGCCGCGCCGGGAAACGGAAAACACGAACATGACCGCAGAGCACTCCGCCACCGAGCACGGTGAGCTGGACGCCGCCGAGTACGCCGAATTCATGGCGCTCGCCGCCGAGGAGGGGTTCGACCCCGAGGACGTCGACGGGCTCGGGGGCGCCGACCACGCGCCGCTGCCCGTGCTGGCCGTCGTCGGCCGCCCGAATGTCGGCAAGTCGACCCTGGTGAACCGCATCATCGGCCGCCGCGAGGCCGTCGTCGAGGACAAGCCGGGCGTCACCCGCGACCGGGTCAGCTACGAGGCCACCTGGAACGGCCGCCGCTTCAAGGTCGTCGACACCGGCGGCTGGGAGATCGACGTCCTCGGCATCGACGCCATGGTGGCGGCGCAGGCCGAGCTGGGCATCGAGACCGCCGACGCGGTGCTGTTCGTGGTCGACGCCACCGTCGGCGCCACCGACACCGACGAAGCCCTGATCAAGATCATTCGCCGGGCCGGCAAGCCGACCGTGCTCTGCGCGAACAAGGTCGACGGCCAGTCCACCGAGGCGGAGGCCGCGTACCTGTGGTCGCTCGGCCTCGGCGAGCCCTTCCCCGTCTCCGCCCTGCACGGCCGCGGCTCCGGTGACCTGCTCGACGCCGTCATGGCCGCCCTGCCCGAGGCCCCGCCGCAGACCTTCGGCGTCGCCGCCGGCGGCCCGCGCCGGGTCGCGCTGATCGGCCGGCCCAACGTCGGCAAGTCCAGCCTGCTCAACAAGGTCGCCGGCGAGGAGCGGGTGGTCGTCAACGAGCTGGCCGGCACCACCCGTGACCCGGTCGACGAGATGATCGAACTGGGCGGCAAGACCTGGAAGTTCGTCGACACCGCCGGTATCCGCCGCCGGGTCCACCTGACCGCCGGCGCGGACTTCTACGCCTCGCTGCGCACCTCCGCCGCCCTGGAGAAGGCCGAGGTCGCGGTCGTGCTGGTCGACGCCAGCGAGACCCTGGCCGAGCAGGACACCCGGATCATCTCGATGGCCGTCGAGGCCGGGCGCGCCGTCGTCATCGCCTACAACAAGTGGGACCAGCTCGACGAGGAGCGCCGCTTCTACCTGGAGCGCGAGATCGAGCGCGATCTCGTCCAGGTGCAGTGGGCGCCCCGGGTCAACGTCTCGGCGAAGACCGGCCGGCACATGGAGAAGCTCGTCCCGGCCATCGAGACCGCCCTCGCCGGGTGGGAGACGCGCATCCCGACCGCGCGCCTGAACGCCTTCCTCGGCGAGCTGGTCGCGGCGCACCCGCACCCGATCCGCGGTGGCAAGCAGCCGCGCATCCTGTTCGGCACCCAGGCGGGTACCCGCCCGCCGCGCTTCGTGCTGTTCGCCTCGGGCTTCCTGGAGGCCGGGTACCGCCGCTTCGTCGAGCGCCGGCTGCGTGAGGAGTTCGGCTTCGTCGGCACGCCGATCTCGATCTCGGTGCGGGTGCGGGAGAAGCGCAAGCGCAAGTAGTCGCCGCCGCTGCGCCCGGTCGGCCGCCGCGCCCTGGTGGCGGGCCGGCCGGCCCGGTGGTCCGGTGGTCTGTCGGCCGGGGGGTCGACGGAACGCTTGGACAGGAGGGCCCCCGCCGTTTCGACGGCGGGGGCCCTCCTGCGTGCGCGGGCGGGTGCGGGGGCGGGCGCCCCGGCGGGTGCGGGCCGGTGCGTGGGCCGGGTCAGTGCTGGTCGCTGCTGCGGCCCGGGGGGAGCGAGAGCAGGTTGCGGTGGCGTCCGCCGGTGGCCGGACCGGCGGTGGTGCCGCTGCCGTTGCTCATCACCGGTGCCGGTGCCGGTGCCGGGGCGGGCATCGGGTGCGGCACGGGCCCCAGGTAGCCGGCCGCGACCCAGCCCTGGCCGTTGGCGAACTGGGCGGCGGGCTGGGCGGGTTGGCCGACCTGGCCGAGCCCGTCGCTGGTGGGGTCCGCGGGAGTGTGCGGGGCCCCGGTGTGCTGGGTGCCGGTGTGCTGGCTCGCGGTGTGGTGGGCGTGGTTGGTGTGGGTGCCGGTGCTGTGGGTGCCGCTGTTGTGGGTGCTGCCGGTGTGGCCCTGGCCGTTCTGCTGGTTCGGCATGAACTGGGGGAGGCCGGCGGCCTGGCCCGCGTACGTCTGGAACGCCTGGTGCTGCGGCGGGTACGGACGGGGCTCGGCGAGCACCGGGTAGCCGTCGCGGACGGCGAAGCCCGCGAACCTCAGGTTCTCCTCGCCCGAGCGGTCGCCGGGCAGCGCGCGGAACAGCCGCCGGTACTCGGAGTACAGCTCGTCGTAGATCGGCGTGGCCGAGTGCGGGTGCTCAGCGTCGAACGACGGGCGCATGCCCGGGATCACTCGGGGGGCGGTGGTGGACCGGCGGTGGGATGCGGAGACGTCGTAGCTGTACACACAGGGGCCAACGAGCGAGTCCCCCGGGGGATGCGGGGTGCCCGGCCCCGGCCGGAAGGTTGGCCTGTGCCGGTCGGGGTGCGGACCGGTCCGTGGCGGGCCTTCCGGCCGGGGGTGGGCTTCCGGACGGGGGTTTCCGGCGGGTGTGGGTTTCCGGCGGGTGTGGGTTTCCGGCGGGTGTGGGTCTCCGGCGGGTGTGGGTCTCCGGCGGGTGTGGGTTTCCGGCCGGGGCGGGGCGAGGCGTGCCGGGGGTGTCGGGGAGGCTCAGGTGCCCGCGAGCGGGAGGGAGGCGCCGACCACCTGTCCCAGGGCGACGGCACGCTCCAGCGCCTGGCGCAGCAGGTCCTCGCGCGGCTGCCGGCCCACCATGCCCGCCGGGACCGCGTACATGGTCACCTCCGTGAGCTGGTTGGCGGCGAACCTCCAGGCGTCGGTGACCTGGAGCGGCTGGTGGGCCTGCCACCAGCCGGTGCTGCCCCCGGCGGCCGCGGGCTGCAGGATCGCGTGCAGCTTGCCCATCGCCACCAGGACGGACCAGCCGGCCAGTTGGTCCGGCGTCTTGTCGAGGTCGGTGACGGGCTGGAAGCCGGCGTCCTGGAGGAGGTCCAGGAACTCGTCGGTGCCCGAGGTGTTGCCCGGCCGGCCGACCGGTCCGGTGGGCTCGACGACGACCGCGGCGTGACCGGTGTCCCCGTGCAGGACCAGCCCGCAGGTGATGCCGAGGATGGCGGCCTGGCCGGGCGCGGTGGCCTGGGCGCCGGCGGACTGGGCCGGGTTCGGGACGGCGGGTCCCGGGATCGCGGGGCCCGGGACGGCGGGCGCCTCGGTCTGCGCCTGGCTGATGCTGCGCACCGCGCCCACCAGCTGCTCCTCGGAGACCGGCACCACCTGGGAGGGGATGCAGCGGGCATGGGCGAAGGCGAGCACCGCCGTCTCCTCGCCGACGAACAGCACCGTGCTGGTGGGCTCCTGGAGCGAGTCACCGGGGGTGCGGCAGGACGTGCACTCGTAGCTGTCGGGTGTGTGGGCGCCGCCGAGCAGGCGGTCTGCCTCGTCGTCGCCGATCTCGGATCGGACCTCGTCGCTGACGGCGAGCATGCGCGGCACTGGGACTCCTCGGTTGTCGGGTTCGCCGGCGGTCAGGGGTGACGCGGGCGGGGGAGGGGAGCGGGCGGTGTGGCTGGGTGTGGCTGGGTGTGGCTGGGTGTGGCTGGGTTGGCTGGTGCAGTAGGTGGAGCGGGTAGCGCTGGTGGGGCTGGAAGAGCTGGTGGATCGGGTGGAGGGCCGCTGGGGTGGCGCTCGGGTCGGGCCGGGGTCGGTCGTCGGGGGTGGGACCGGGTTGGGACGGGGCGGGACGGGCGGTGGGGCGAGGGGCCTTTCCGGCCGCCTTTACCAACGGACCCCTGTGGCAGGGGTCACGGGTGGACACCGAGGGTGACGGGAATTGCCCCTGATGCGACCGCGTGACGTGGTCAAATGCTCACAATCTGTCGATGTCGGCGGCAGGAGTGCCGGAATGAAACCGTGAGGTGGGTCACGGCCGGGCAATGTTTGATCTAGGAAATGACGGTTATATCGGACATTCTGGACATGCTTGCATGGTCATTACCGCCGGTAACGCCTTGCTGAGCTGGGCAGACCGTCGGGTGTTTGGTTCCGTGGCGACCTGACTCGTAGCTTCATTGGCGGTGCAACGAGCACCACCCGGGTTCACCTCCGACGCACAGCCCACCGGCTCACCCCGGCGCGGGCCGTGCCCACCGATGCGACCGCTCGATCTGGTCGCCGGTGCGTGGTGGGTGGCCGGGGCGGCGCGGCACGTCCGACACGTGCCCGGCCGCCCGATGGACGCGGCGAGCGATTCGACTCCTTCGAGGGTCTGGTTCCGCCTGCCCGCCCGGGGCTGTCGAGAGGAACCTCATGACCTTCCGTAACGAGACCGCCGCTGTCACCACCTCCACCGTCACCAAGCGCAACCGCGTTCGGATGGCTGTTGTCGCGGGTGCCGCTGTCGCGGCCCTGCCGGTGGCCGGCCTCGTCACGGCCAACTCGGCCTCCGCCGCCTCCGTCTCGACCTGGGACGCGGTTGCCCAGTGCGAGAGCGGCGGCAACTGGGCCATCAACACCGGCAACGGCTTCTACGGCGGCCTGCAGTTCACCTCCAGCACCTGGGCCGCCTTCGGTGGCACCGCCTACGCCGCGCAGGCCAACCTGGCCACCAAGGCGCAGCAGATCTCCGTCGCCGAGAAGGTGCTCGCCTCGCAGGGCCCGGGCGCCTGGCCCGTCTGCTCCGTCAAGGCCGGTCTGACCAAGGGCGGCACCCCGGCCGCCGTCGACACCTCCGTCGCCGCGAAGCCGGCCGCCCCGGCCGCCACCGCTGCGCCGAAGGCCGCCGAGGCCCCCAAGGCCGCGCCGAAGACCGTCGAGGCCCCCAAGGCCGCGCCCAAGGCTGCCGAGGCCCCCAAGGCCGCGCCGAAGTCCTCGGACGCCGCCGCCTCCTGGAAGGCCGAGAAGCCGGCCAAGCCCGCGAAGCCCGCCGCTCCGGCCTCGAACGACGCCAAGCCGGTCACCGGTGGCAGCTACACCGTGAAGGCCGGTGACACCCTCAGCACCATCGCCGCTGCCCAGGGCACCGACTGGCACGAGCTGTACAACGCCAACGCCAAGGTCATCGGCGGCAACCCCGACCTGATCTTCCCGGGCCAGACCCTGACCGTCTGACCTTTCGGGGACCGTCTGATCCCCGGGGGACCGCGTGATCCCTCGGGGTCGGCCGACTTCTCGGGTCCGACGGACCTCTCGGGTCCATGAGGATCCCGCCCGTCCGTCGTGCCCTCCGGTCCGTCGTGCCCTTCGGTGCGATCAGGGCCGCCGGTTCGGTCGGGCCGCCTGTTCCAGGTGGCCGCCGTACTCCGGACATGCTGTTCGAACGGCCGCTTCTCCGCTGTGCGGGGGAGCGGCCGTCGGCGTGTCCGGCGCGTCGGGACGGGCCGGGGAGAGGTGCGCTTAGGGTCGGCTGCTGTGCCTTCTCAGCGTTCATAGGATCAGCCGTGAATCCTTCGTACCGACCGGTCACCCGGTTCGGTCCTCGGCTGCCGGCGCCCTCGTCGCCCTCGTCCTCGCCGTCGCGCTGGCCCTCGTGCTCCTGCCGGCCGTGGTGCCGCTCCCGGCCGGCCGGGCTCGGGCCGCTTCGACGGTGGCGGACATGATCTGGGACGAGCTCGCCGAGTGCGAGAGCGGCGGCGACTGGCGGGCCGCCACCGGCAACGGCTACTTCGGCGGCCTGCAGATCTGGCCGCCGACCTGGGAGGAGGCGGGCGGTCTGCGTTTCGCCGACCGCCCCGACCGGGCGAGCCGACGCCAGCAGACCACCGTGGCCGAGGAGATCCTCCATCTGCAGGGGTGGGAGGCGTGGCCGGCCTGTGCCCGGGAGATCGGGATGATCGGTGGAGGGTCCGACCGCGACTGATCGGGTCCTGCGCCCGCTCCCCTGCCGGCCGCCCGGCGGGTGCGGGAGGATGGTGGCGTGATCCAGGGCGAACTGTTCGGTACGGGTTCCGGTCGCGACCCCGGGTCGGGTGCCGGTCGCGTCCCGGGGTCCGGTGCCGGTCGTGACCTCGGGTCCGGGCGCGTGCTCGGGTCCGGTGCCGGGTCGGGCGCTGACGGGGCTTCCGTGCCCGAGCGGTCCGAACCGGCGCCCGGCGCGGTGCTCGTCCCCGGCTGGCTCGACGCCGAAGCCCAGCTCCGCCTGGTCGCCGCGTGCCGGGAGTGGGCCCGGCCGCCGGCGGGGATGCACGCCGTCCGGATGCCGACCGGCGGCATGATGTCGGTCCGCATGGTCGCCCTGGGCTGGGACTGGTACCCCTACGGCTACCGTCGCGTCGCGGCCGACGGCGCACCGGTCAAGGCGTTCCCACCGGAGCTCGCCAGGCTCGCCCGCGGCGCGGTCGACGCGGCGTACGGCGAGGCCGTCGACGCGATCGCGGGCGCCGCCGGGTACGAACCGGACATCGCGATCGTCAACCACTACCCGCACGGCGCGAAGATGGGGCTGCACCAGGACCGCGACGAGCGCACGGACGCGCCCGTGGTCTCGCTCTCCCTCGGCGACACCTGCCTCTTCCGGCTCGGCAACACCCGCACCCGCACCCGGCCGTGGACCGACCTGGAACTGCGCAGCGGTGACCTGCTGGTGTTCGGCGGACCGGCTCGCTTCGCGTACCACGGGGTGGTGCGCACGCTGCCCGGCACGGCGGATCCGGCGCTCGGGCTGACCGGCCGGCTCAACATCACCGTCCGCCAGTCGGGTCTGTGACGGCGGCGCTGTCGGCGTCCGTGCGCGGAGCCTTCGGCGTCCCGGCGGTGCTCGCGGTGTCCGTTTGCGCGCTGGCGGTGTCCCTTTGCGGCGCTGGCGGTGCCCGGTTGCGGCGCTGGCGGTGCCCCTTTGCGGTGCCGGCGGTGCCCGGTTGCGGCGCTCGCGGTGCCCCGTCTGCGGTGCTCGCGGTGTCCGGGCGGAGCTCCTACGTCGGCATGTTCGAAGCGATGGGCCCTCGTTCGAGTGAATCGGTGGAGGGGTGCGGGGTCGAGGGGAATGCCCTGGCTCGCTGAAGGATTCGACTGGGCGGGAGAATTCGATAGAACGGGCGTCGGCAGCCGGGCGGGCATCTCCGTCCGGGCCGGCCACCCGGAGAGGAAGCGCACGCATGGGTACCCCTGTCGACGAACTCGTCGAGCTGCTGGACCTTGAGCAGATCGAACTGAACATCTTCCGCGGGCGCAGCCCGGAGGAGGCGCTGCAGCGGACGTTCGGCGGCCAGGTCGCGGGCCAGGCGCTGGTGGCGGCGGGGCGCACGGTGGACGGCGACCGCCCCGTCCATTCGCTGCACGCCTACTTCCTGCGCCCCGGCGTGCCCGGCGTGCCCATCGTCTACCAGGTGGACCGGATCCGGGACGGCCGCTCCTTCACCACCCGCCGGGTGCTCGCCATCCAGGGCGGCCGCTCGATCTTCGCCCTCACCGCCGACTTCCACGTCCCCGAGGAGGGCAGCATCGAGCACCAGTACCCGATGCCCGCCGTCGCCGCCCCCGAGGACCTGCCGAGCGCGCTGGAGGAGGTCGGCTCCCGGCTCGGCGAGCTGCCCCCGTTCATCAGCCGCCGCCAGCCCTTCGACATCCGCTACGTCGACCGGCTGCGCTGGACCAAGGAGGAGCTGGCCGGCGTCGAGGCCCGCAGCGGTGTCTGGCTGCGCACCAACGGCGCCCTGCCCGACAACCCGCTGATCCACGTCTGCGCGCTCACCTACGCGAGCGACATGACGCTGCTCGACGCCGTCCGCGCCCCCGTCGAGCCGCTCTGGGGCACGCGCCACTTCGACATGGCCTCGCTCGACCACGCGATGTGGTTCCACAGACCGTTCCGGGCCGACGACTGGCTGCTCTACCAGCAGGAGTCCCCGATAGCCCACGGCGCCCGCGGTCTCGCGCGCGGGCAGATCTTCGACCGCCACGGGCAGCTGGTCGTGTCCGTGGTGCAGGAGGGGCTCTTCCGGCCGCTGAAGGGCTGACCCGCCCCTCGGCGCCCGGGTGAGGCCCGCCGTCCGTCCCGTCGGACCTGCCGGGAATGATCCACCCCGGTGATCGGCGTTGACGTGATGACGGACACCGCACGGGCGGTGCCGGACTGTCCGCCGGGCCCCGGTGCCCGGCGGACAGTCCGGCGGGCCCGGACCGACTGGGAGGGCACACCGATGACGGCGACAGCCGCGGAGGACTGGAAGCACTGGAGCGAGGGCCGCGCTGCGGCGGTGAGCGCCCGCCACGGCCAACTGGCGCTCACCGGCACGCACTGGCTGGAGCCGGACCCCGCCGGGATACCCGGCGTGCCCGGCCGCTGGTGGGCCGACGCGGAGGGCGTCCGGCTCCGGGCGACGGCGTCCGACGGCATCACCGTCGCGGGCGCGTCCGCCCCGGTCGACGGCGAGGTGCTGCTCAGCCCGGACACCGACCCGGCCGCGGACACCGCCTCGGCCGGGGACGTGCTGCTCGTCCCGATCGAGCGCGAGGGTGAACTCGCCCTGCGGGTCTTCGACCCGGCCTCGCCCGGGCGGCACTCCTTCGCCGGCATCTCCGCGTACCCCTACTCGCCGGAATGGGCCGTGCCGGCGCTCTACACCCCCTTCGAGGGCGAGGCCCGGGCCGTCCTCGTCCCCAACGCGGACGGCAAGGACCGCCCGCTGACCCTCACCGGCCGGATCTCCTTCACCGTGGCGGGCGAGCACCGCACCCTGACGGTCGGCAGCGCGGGCCGCGGGCTCAGCGGGGTCATCGCGGACGCGAGCAGCGGCGCGGACACCTACCGCTTCCGCTTCATCAGTCTTCCCGAGCCCGACGCGGACGGCCGTACGGTGCTGGACTTCAACCGCGCCTACCTGCCGCCGTGCGCCTTCGCCGACCACTTCATCTGCCCCTTCCCGCCGCCGGGCAACCGGCTGGACTTCGTGGTCGAGGCGGGCGAGAAGCAGGTCCTGACCCGGTAGCCGCCGCCACCGCCGTCGCTGCCGCGGCTCACCGGGGGTGCGGCCGGTCGGCCGGTGAGGCCGCCCAGCCCAGGGGGGCCGCGGCCGCTCGGCCAGGACCCCGGTGGGCTGGGCGCGCGGGCGGAGGTCGAATATGGGGGGCTGTGTCGACCAATCATCCTGCCAATTCGGATGCCGCGCCGCCCGCGGCCGCCTCCGCGCCCCCGGCACCTGTCGTGCCCCGGGTACCTGTCGTGTCCCCGGTTCCCGCGGCGCCCCCGGGGCCGGCCGTGCCCCCTGGGGGCCCCGAGGGTGGTCCCTCCCCGGCCCCGGCCGTGAAGCCCCCCGCCGCGTCCGTCGAACCTCCCGCAGCGTCGGCAGAGCTCCCCGCCTCGTTCGCGCGCTGGTACCGCAAGGCCTTCGCCGACCTCAGCCCGCTGCGCGACAACGTCGACTACCGGCGGGTCTGGTTCGGGCAGGCGGTCTCGTCGATCGGCCAGCAGATGACCGCCGTGGCCGTCTCCGTCCAGGTCTACGACATGACCGGCTCCAGCTTCGCCACCGGCCTGGTCGGGCTTTTCTCCCTCTTCCCGCTGGTCGCCTTCGGCCTCTACGGCGGCGCGATCGCCGACACCGTGGACCGGCGCAAGCTCGGTCTGATCGGCTCGGCCGGCCTCGCCGCGGTCTCCGCCGTCCTCGCCGCCCAGGCCTTCGCCGGGCTCCGCCTCGTCGCCGTGCTCTACGCCGCCGTCGCCGTCCAGGCGGGCTTTTTCGCGCTGAGCTCGCCCGCCCGGTCGGCGATGATCCCCCGCCTCGTCCCGAGCCACCAACTCCCCGCCGCCAACGCCCTGAACACCGTCAGCATGAACCTCGGCCTCACCGTCGGCCCCATGCTCGGCGGCGTCCTCATCGGCGCCTGGGGCACCCAGGCCGCCTACCTGGTCGACACCGTGGCCTTCGCCGCCACCCTGTACGCGATGTGGCGCCTGCCCGCCATGCGCCCGCTCGGCGACCGCCGCGGCCGCGCCTCCGTCCTCGACGGCCTGCGCTTCCTGCGGGAGCAGCCGAACCTGCGCACCAGCTTCCTGGCCGACCTGGCCGCGATGATCTTCGGTATGCCGCGAGCCCTCTTCCCCGCCATCGCGGTCACCTTCTACGCCGGCGACGCCCGCACCGTCGGCCTGCTGGTCGCCGCCCCCGCGGTGGGCGCCCTGACCGGCGCCCTGTTCTCCGGCTGGGTCGGCCGGGTCAACCGCCAGGGCGTGGCCGTCCTCGCCGCCGTCGCCGCCTGGGGCCTCGCCATCGCCGCCTTCGGCCTGGTCCACAACCTCTGGCTCGGCCTCCTCCTGCTCGCCGTGGCCGGCTGCGCCGACACCGTCAGCATGATCTTCCGCAACACGATGATGCAGGTCGCGGCCCCCGACGAGATGCGCGGCCGCCTCCAGGGCATCTTCATCGTGGTCGTCGCCGGCGGCCCCCGCCTCGGCGACTTCGAGTCCGGCACCGTCGCCTCCCTCAGCAACCCCGCCACCTCCGTCATCAGCGGCGGCCTGGCCTGCGTCGCCGCCATCGCCCTGCTCGCCGCCCGCCGCCCCGCCTTCCTCCGCTACGACGCCCGCCACCCGACCCCCTGACACCACCGCCATACCTGGCAGCGAGCACCCCCCGACGTGCTGTATTGTTTTCCACGTCGCCGGGACAACGGCGACAAGGTCGAGAAGCCCCACAGCAGAGCCCCCCAGGCCCCGCCGAAGGCACCGAGACCACGGGACGTGGCGCAGCTTGGTAGCGCACTTGACTGGGGGTCAAGGGGTCGCAGGTTCAAATCCTGTCGTCCCGACGTGAGTCGGAAAGGCCGTTGGCCGGGTTAACGCCCAGGTCAGCGGCCTTTTCCATGATGTCGCATCAGATTCAACAAGCAGTTGTTCGTATACTGTTGGGGGCCAAGTGGTCCCAGGGCGGTCGCATCCGGGGACCGGAGGGCCTCTCGGTGGGCGTTTCCGGCCCGGGAATTGACTACCCAAGGTGACCGATGCTGAATCGCGACCAATGATTTTCCGGCACCCGTAACGCAATCCGGCCATGTTTTCGGGCAGTTGAACGACCATCCTTGAATCTGTCAAGGCGTCAGCCGATTTCGTGACCTCCCGTCGGGGGCCCCGGCGTTGCCTCCTGGGCGCACTCGCAGGCCGGGTCAGGGGCCTGGCTGGGGCCCAGGATCATCTACGCACAGTGATCACCGCCGAGACGGCGCGGGTGCGAGAATCGGCCGACGACCACGAGTGCGCGGAGGCCGCGGGGTGCCGGCAGGCGAGTTCCTGCATAAGGGAGCCGGCCCACTGCTGGGCGCCCGGCGGCCAGGCGAGGTGGAGCCCTTCGGGCCGTACGGATCGGGTGACCGAGGCGACTCGGTGGCCGGCGCCTTGTGCCTGCGCAACGTCGTGACGCAGCTGGGCCGGTCGGATCTCGCCGACTACGTCGAGGCCGGTGCCGGCGACGCGGCGTCCGACGACGTCGGGGCCGACCACCCGGCCGCCCGGCTGACGTGGCTGCGCGAAGGTCGGTCCTCACCTACCGGGAGCTCGGGGTGTCCCCCGAGGGCCTGCTGCCCGCGCTGCACGCGGCCAGGGACGGGGAGCGGTTCCCGGCGCCCGGGAACTGACCCGACAAGCGCACCGATGGGGCGTAAGTCGGATATTGGGAATATTGATTGCCCGGGCCGGGCCAGCAGTGTGATCCTTGTCACTGAACGGCAGGAGGCGTCATGGCAAAACCCCGGTGGCACCACATGGTGATGGAGTCCCAGCGTCACGCGCTCAAGGCGGTCGACGAGTGGAACGCCTCGACCGGGAACTACGGCGACTTCCTGACCCACATGCACAAGGCCTGGCACTACCTGCTGCACGCGGAGTTCCACAAGGACGGCGTCGACTACCACTACCGGAACAGGCAGACCGGGCGGTACGAGCTGGTTGACGGCGAGCCCAAGGCGTGGCCGTTGGAAGAGTGCCTGAAGCGCCGGTACCCGGACCAGGCTGATCCCGTGCGGCTGAACGCCGAGCTGTTCGTCCAGCTGCGCAACAAGGTCGAGCACCGATACGAGCACGGCCTCAAGGTGATCACCGGCGGCAAGGCGCAGGCGCTTGTCTTCAACTACGAGCACGAGATGGTCGACCACTTCGGGAAGACCTACAGCCTCGCCGACCGCCTGCGCTTCCCGGTCTCCCTCCAGCAGCTCACCGCGGCCGGCCGGGAGGAACAGCGGGCTGCCGCCGCGAGGCTTCCTCAGCGAACCCGCGACCTGGTCGCCCGGTTCGAGGCGGCGATCGGCGACGACGTGCGGGACGACCTGCGTTACGACTACCGGATCCGCCTCGTACCGATCGTGGGCCGCAAGACCGACGCCGACCTGGCGATCACCTTCGTGAATCTCGACGAGCTCACTGAGGACCAGCGGCAGACCATGACCGAGGCGGGCCGCCGCGGAATCGTGGTCACCCGCGACAAGCACGTGGAGGTCGCGGACAAGGAACTGCACCGGCCGGCTGACATCACCAGGCTCGTCAACGACCAGGTGCCGTTCGAGTTCAAGCTCCATCACCACACGGCGATGTGGCAGCAGCTCAAGGTCCGGCCGCCCAAGAGCGATCCGAAGCCGCACGCCACGGACGCCCGATACTGCGTTTACAACGAGGCGTTCGACTAGTTCGTCTACACCGACGCCTGGGTGAAGAAGATCATCAACACGATCGGCACGGTGGACAAGTACCGCGAATTCTTCGGCAGCGACCCAGAGGGCCTCGTGATCCAACTGCCAGGACAGCCGACAGGGGAGGACCGCGCCGCGGACCTCTCCGCCTAGCCATCCTCGGCAGCAGGCGGCTCCCCACCCGGACGCCATGCGTCGCGGTCGCGGATGTGGTCGAACTCCTCGACCTCGGTGGCGAGGACGTCGAAGTGGGGGAGCGGCGCCCACAGGCTGCGCTCGCCGATGACGTACAGGCGGCGCTTGGCGCGGCTGGCGGCGACGTTGAGCAGGTGCGGGGTGCGGGCGGCCCAGTCGCGGGCACCGGGCCGGCCGCCGCCGAGGACGAGGATGACGACATCGGCCTCCTTGCCCTGGGCCCGGTGGACGGTGGCGCAGCGTTCGTCGAGGACCTCGAAGGTCCAGCCGGGGCGGTCGCCGCAGATCTTCTTGCACTCGGCGACGAGGGCGCGAAAGGGGGCGATGATCCGCAGCCGGGTGAGGTCGACGCCGTGCTGGTCGAGGCGGTCGAGGACGTACTCGAAGGCGCGGCGGTCGCGCTCGCCCCAGGGGGCGTCGGGCGCGCGGTTGGGGTTGTCGGTGTTGAGCCAGCGGCTGGGCAGCAGGCCGTCCCGTTCCTCGTCGGGGAAGGGCTTGGGCTCGGTGCCGTAGACCATCAGGCCGCCGTACGCGACCTCGTTGCTGATGGTGAACATCGGTTCCTCGCACCGGCGGTGGACGCGCAGGGGTGAGCCGACCCAGACGAACTCGTCGTCGCCCTCGGGGGCGGGCAGGTAGGTGCCGTAGCGGTTGGTCCGGTCGGCGACGGCCTGCGCGGAGGTGGCGGAGGGCAGCCACTGCTCGTCGACGCCGTAGGCGCGCAGCAGTCGGCGCTGGAGGGCGGTGGGCATGGTGACGACCGGTTCGAGTTGGAGCGGGTCGCCGACGAGCACGGCACGGCGGGCACGCCACAGGGCGCCGACGGCGGCCTGCGGGGTGGTCTGGCCGGCTTCGTCGACCAGGACCCAGCCGATGGTGCCCCGGCCGAGGCGGGCAAACATGCTGCCGATGGAGGAGAAGGTGGTGGAGACGACCGGGACCAGGAGGAAGAGGGTATGCCAGGCGCGTTCGACCTCCTCGTCGGGGATCGGCCCGTTGGTGTTCGTCATCAGCTCCATGAGGACCTGGAGGTTGCCGTGGACCTTCTTCGCGGCTCCGGCGACGAGCGCGCGGTGCAGGTCGAGGGCGCGCAGGAACAGGTCGCTGCGGGCGGTGGACCAGGCTTCGTCGGACCACGGCGAGCCGAGTTCCTGGTCGCGCTCGTCGAGGTGGAGCCAGCCGAGCGGCAGGGAGGGCAGCGTCGTCGCGGCGTCCCGCAGCCGGCGGTGGCGGGCGTCGAGATCGGCGACGGCGGAGTCCAGGTCGCGCCGGGCCGCCGCGGCGGCGGTGCGGGCGCCCGAGAGGTCGGCGAGGGCCGAGTTCTCCTGGGCGATGGCGGCCTGCTCGTGGGTCCGCGCGGTGGAGAGGGCGTCGGCGGCGCTGGCGACCACGCTGTCGGCGTCGGCGTGTTGGTCGGCGGCCAGGGCCTCGGCCCGGACGGCGTCGGCGACCTGCTCCACTGCGTTGTCGAGGGCGCGGCGCTGCTGGACGAGTAGGTGCATGATCTCGGCCTGGGTGTGTTCGCGCTGCTGCTCGGCCGCCTGTCGGTCGGCGGTGCTCTGCAGCAGCCGGCGCAGTCCGCCGCGCACGCCGCGTTCGACGGTCGGGGGCGCGTCGTAGCGGGAGGTGAGCGCGTCCACGTACTCGCGGTGGTGCGCGGCCCGTTCCCGCGCACCGGACAGCAACGCGCGGGCGGACGCCAGCTCCTGACGGGCCGCGGGCACCCGCTCGCCGGCCGCGCGGTGCAGGGCTTCGGCTATCGCGGTGGCGGCATGGGCGGCGGCGACGGCGGTGTTGGCCGCCGCCAGGCGGGTCACGCACGCGGCCACCCGCTCGTCGGCCAGCGCGACCTCGGCTTCCAGATCCGTGATTCGCCGCCCGGCCTGTGGGGACTCAACGGCCTTCAGCGTGGCGGCCAGCCGGATGCGCCGCTCGCGCAGCCGCTCGACCTCGGCCTTGGCCGCGCGGAACGCGGCTACCGCCTCGCGCCACGACGGTACGGGCTGGGCCGTGGCGGCAGGCGGGGCGGTGGCGGCATCCGGGGCCGGGCGGCGTCCGCGGGCCGGGGCGTTCGGCGGGATCCAATCGCTGAGGATCGCCTTCATGCCGCGCAGCGGCGGCAGGCCGTCGGCGGTGCGGGCGTCGGTCTCCTTTTCCGGCAGGCGGCCCCACCAGAACCGCTCGCTGAACTCCTTGCGGTTGGTCTTGTTGCCGAGCACGGCCGCCACCAGGCCCCAGGCCGGAGCGCCGCCGAGGAGCGCAGAGGCGAGATCGGAGAAGTGGTCGGGGCCGCCCCGCCAGTGCTCGCCGAGCGCGTCCAGGCCCGGCAGTTCGGCGGTGATGTTCTCCACCGCGCCGTTGTTGGAGGAGGTGACCACGATCTCGAACCCGGTCAGCCGCGGGTCCAGCCGGGCGACGTAGCGCCGGTGCCTGCCCTGGCGGTCCAGGCCCTGCCACGCCCGGCCGGTGAACGCCTGCCCCGGCCGGTCGAAGGAGGCCAGTACAGCCGCCCGCTCGACCACCAGGGCGGCCACCAGGTCGCGCAGCATCGTGGTCTTGCCGGTACCCGGCGGGCCGTTCACCGAGAACATCCCGCCCTTGGTGCCGGTGCGGTCGGCGAGCATGCGGTCCACCGCGAACTGCTGGCTCAAAGCGAGCGGGAAGCGCGCTGGTGAGGGCCACCGCCCGGCCGGCACCAGCGCCGGGGCAACCCCGGCCAGGACGGCCTCGCGCGCCTGCCGCAGATCGGTGCGCGCGCCGACGTCCACCGAACCCCGCTCGGTCAGGTAGGCGTCCAGCGCAGGCCCGACCCCCTCGCCGGCCGCCGCGCGCACCTGGGCCAGGTCGGGCGGAAGAAGGCTGTTCAGGAACGGCGCGGCGGCGGCGACCTTCGTCCGCGGATCACGCGGACGGTGAACCAGCCGGCTGCGCACGCGGATCACCTGCGGCCGCAGGTGCGCCCCCACCCCGCACAGGTCCGCGATCTGCGCGGTCAGCGCCACCAGGTCGGCGAGGCCCACTGGCCGAGGGCCGGCTTCGCCGGCTTCCGACTGCGGAGCCTCCTGCGGTGCCGCAGGCGCTGCGGCAGGCGGGGGCCCGGTGTCGGCCCGGCCGCCGTCCTCCGCGCGCTCCGGGACCGGACGGCGGGCAGCCGCCCAGTCGGCGGCACGCCTAATCAGTGGCTCTGCCGCGCCCTGCAGCGCGGCGGAGGTGACCTCACCAAACAGAGCCCCGACCGCGCCGACGGCGGCACCGCCCAGGATCTCGGCGAGCAACTGCTGCCAGCCGGAGGTCCGCGCCGCCGACGCGGCATCCGCCGGAGCCGACGGGTGGAGCGGCTGCCGGGATTCTGGTCCCACCCCCGGGTTGTGGTGGTAGGAGACGGGTGTGGCAGCCAGCTTGTCGATCGCGGCGCCGAAGGCGTCGTTCAGCTCCTCGAAGCCGTCCAGCCACCCTTGTACGGTCGGCCCGGGATCGAAGAGCCGTCCTGTGGCCCACGCGCACGCGGAGACCACCGACGTGTCCTCGATCGGCCGGCCCTCATCGTCCAGGACCAGCGCGAACATCGCGCTCTGCCCCGACAGCACCAGCTCCGCCTGCGGGACCCCGGGGTCGGGGTCGGTTCCCTCGGGCAGCACCGAGATCACGGCCTGGCGCAGCAATTCCAGCTCGAAGACACCCCCGTAGACCTCGTGGCGCCACATCTTCCCGTAGGGGGCCCGGCGCTTAGCGGTCGCCGGATGGTCCGGATCCCATGGCAGAGGCAGGATCGGCTGGCCCGGTTGCGGGGTCACATCGACGACGTACTCGTCCGCGCGCCCAGATTGCGCGGCGCGGCGACGACGCGGCAGCGCCGGGATGCTCGGCGGGCTGAACAGCTCGATCGCCCGCCAGCACTCCAGCAAAGCTTCCCGGCGCCGGTCCCGCACGTGTCCGCTCCGCACCCACTGCCCCCGTGTCAAACGTGCGGCACGAGGCCGCTTCGTGTGCCGATCAGCTGCCCGCAGAATCTACCGGACCCAGCCCGCCCGAGCCGAGTGCTCAAGTCACCTCTAACCGCTCAGACGAGCCGATCTCGGCGTCGTGCGGCGGTTTCGCGTACGAGCCGGGCGAAGTGCTCGCGGCTTGCTTCCTGGTGCTGCTCGGCGTGTTCGTCGTCCCAGCCCTCGTAGGTGGTGTCGAGGTCATGCGAGACGGCCAAGACCAATCGGCCCCCGTGAGGTCAGGATGCGGGGATTGCTGGCATCGGCAGTCCCAGTTTCTGCGCGACGAACGCATACACCATCTGCCGAGCCGGCCCCGCCGCCGGCGAGCTGAGCCACTCCAGCATCCGACCGCCAGCCGTCCGCACCAGCCCTTGGTCGGGCTCACCTTGGGCCTGCTGTTCGAACACCTCGACCTCCTGGAGCAGGTCTTCCTGCCGCTCCGCAGGAAGACCCAGCAGGCCGATGTTGGCGCGCACGATCTGCACGACCTCCATCAGGTCGGCGGCCTCGATGGTGGCGGCCGTAGCGGTGGTCGTGACCGTCTGTGTGAAGTCGCGGCCTATGCCGATCACTCCGCCGGGGCCGACGTTGATATCGCCGGTCTGGATGCTGGTGGTCTTCTCGGCGTCCATGAAGTTCCTCAACGTCGTACTGGGGTCGGACATGGCGAAGTCGATGCCGAGGGCGGTCAGGCGAACCCCGGCGTTCAGAGTCACGGTGCGGTCGATCAGGCCCTTACCCTGCAGGTATCGCACGGCGTCGTCGACCTCATCCTGAGTCATCTCCTCGCCGCAGAACCACCATCCGGCGCTACGCCGGAAACGATTCAGCTTTGCCCAGCCGCCGGACCGCGTGTTGTCGTAGATCCATCTCGGAAGCGTGTTGTGGAGGTGTTGCGTGCGGGCGGTCTTGGAGGTTGCGGCATCTTCCAGCCGGCGCGCTTCTGCGAGCCCGGCGGGAGTGAGCCGTACCGGCGGTACCCACTGAGCAACTGCCGCGCTCACGGGTGACACTAGCCCGCGGCTAACCAGATCGGTGATCACCGCACGCTCAACGTCGGGGCGGAACTCGGCTCCGAAAAGGTCTCCGCCCGGGTGGATGATCTTCCGGAGGTTTCCATCCGACGACCTGAGTGCACTCCGAAGGAACTGGTCGGCGTACACGGCGGTCGTCACGGTCAACATCCTAGAGGGTGTCTGAGAAGTCCCTTTCATGTGGAGGTTGTAGTGCGGTGGAGCAAGAGCATGATGGTGGCCAGGTAGACCGCGTTTTCGGAGCT
>NZ_JBVHHE010000050.1:0-40044 GCF_055561235.1 Kitasatospora sp. NPDC022856
GTTGACTTTTGGCACGCTGTTGAGTTCTCAAGGAACGGACACTTCCTTCGGACCGCCTTCCAGCGGGCCCTCCGGGCGCTTCGTTCTTTCGTGTTCCCAGCTTATCAGATCCTCGCGGCCGTTCTTACCGGCGCTTGTTTCTCTGAATTCCCGCTGGGGGGATTTCCTTCGACTTCGCTCCGAAGCTTATCAAAGCTTTCGGTGTGCTCAGTTCCGGGGGTTTACCTCGTCAAAGGGCGCGCACTTCGTGAAATGCGATCGCCCTGATTCGGCGGTGTCGTAGACACTAACGCCTCGGACCGGATGTTGTCCAACCAGTCCCAACCGTTGAAACCTACTAGCCCGCTCGTGCCACGTCAATGGTTTGACCGGGATGCGAGAAGAGTAGCAGGTCAGCGGCATGTCGATCACATCGGCTCAGGCCGCGACCGGCTGAAGGTCCGCCCGATCGGCCGCGTCCAGATCACCGGTCTCGCCGTTCGCCGCGGCCTTCCGGCCCAGGACGAGGGCGTAGAACAGGAATGCGACCTCGGCCAGCGCGCCGATCGTGATGCGGGCCCAGGTGGGCAGGCCGGAGGGGGTGACGAAGGCTTCCAGGACACCGGAGACCCCCAGCACCGTCGCGAGGCCGATGGCCATGCCGATGATGGACCGGCCCTGTTCCGCCAGGGCCGTCCCCCGGGTCCGCGGGCCGGGGTCGATGATGGTCCAGCCCAGGCGCAGGCCCAGCCCGCCGGCCACGAAGACGGCGGTGAGCTCCAGCAGACCGTGCGGAATGAGCAGACCGAGGAAGACGTCGAGCCGGCCGGCCGAGGCCATCAGCCCGACCCCGAGGCCGAGGTTGAGGACGTTGCTCCACAGCACGAAGAGCACCGGGATGCCCAGCGCGATCCCGAACAGCAGGCACTGCACGGCGATCCAGGCGTTGTTCGTCCAGACCTGGGCCGCGAACGAGCTCGCCGGGCGGTCCGAGTAATACGCCTCGTACTCGCCGCCGGGCCTGGTCATCTCTCGGAGCGTGTCCGGCGTGGCCAGGCTGTTCCGGACCTCCGGGTGGGTCGCGACCCACCACGCGATCACGGCGGTGGCGAGCAGCGAGAGCACGGCCACCGGCAGCCACCAGCGGCGCGAGCGGTAGAGCGCGGCCGGGAAGCTCACGCTGTAGTAGCGCGCGACGTCCCGCCAGCCGCTGGTGCGGGTGCCCGTGACGGCGTCGCGGGCCCGCGAGACCAGGCTGGTGAGCCGGCCCTCCAGGGTGGGGTCGGGCGCGGCGGCCTGCACCCTGGCCAGGTGACCGGTGACGCGTTGGTAGAGGGTGACCAGCTCGTCCGCCTCCTCGCCGCTGAGCCGGCGGTTCTTGGCGAGGGCGTCCAGCCGTGCCCACTCCCCCTGGTGGGTGGCGACGAAGACGTCCAGGTCCATGCGGCAGCTCCATGGTCGGCGCGGGGCGCGCGGGCAGGCGGGGTGCGGACAGGTGGGCCCAGCATGCCAGGGGCGGCGGCCACCCGGGCCGCCGGGACCTCCCTTCCCGAGCGGGTCCGCGGCCCCGTATGTTGACGACTGCAGATCACGGGGTCGTGGGGGCCGATCCGACGGCCTTCCCTCCCCGCGGACCGCGGACCATGAACCACCGACGGGAACGGACGGGTGTCTTGAGCGACCTGGTGACGGGCGAGGCGGTCGTCCTCGGCCTGCGCACGGCGAAGCTTCCGAGCCGGGCGCTGGCGACCGGGCTGGACCTGCTCGTACAGGGCGCCGCACTGGTGGTGACGTCCCTGGTACTGAGCTTCGCCCTGGTCGACCTCGACGGTGCGGCCCTCGCCGCCGTCCTGCTCGGGCTGATGGTGTTCTTCCTGGTCGGCCTGCCCGTCATGGTCGAGACCCTCACCCGGGGGCGCTCTCTCGGAAAGGCCGCGCTGGGCCTGCGGGTGGTGCGCAGCGACGGCGGACCGGTGCGGTTCCGGCACTCGCTGGTGCGCGGGCTGGTCGGGTTCTTCGAGATCATCGTGCTGAGCGGGGTGCCGGCGGCGATCTGCTCGGCGGTCTCGGCGGACGGCAAGCGGCTCGGCGATGTCTTCGCGGGGACCCTGGTGGTCCGCGAGCGGGTGCCCGGGGGCGGCGGTGCGGCGAACGCGCTGCCGCCGGTGCACCCGCAGCTGCTGCAGACGATCGGCGGCGAGCTGGTCGCCCTGGACCTCTCCGCCGTGCCGGAGCCGCTCTGGCTGGCGATCCGCCAGCTGCTCGGCCGGGTCGGCGAGCTGGACCCGGCGGTGGCGCACCGGATGTCCGCCCGGCTCGCCGACGACCTCGCCGCGCGCACCGGCCACCCCGTCCCGTACGGGCTGCACCCGGCGGCGTACCTCGGCGCGGTGCTGACCGAGCGCCAGCGGCGGGAGTGGACCAGGGCCCAGGGCTATGGACTTCAGCACCAGCCGCGGCCCCACGTCCAGCCGCCCACGGCACCGGCCGCACCGGCACCCGCCTCCGCACCCGCGATGCCCACGACTCCCCCGGTACAAGCCCAGCCCCAGGCCCGACCCCAGCCCCAGCCGGCCCCCGCCCCGCAGCCGGCCCCCGGCACCGGATTCGCCCCGCCCGCCTGACCCGCCCGCCTGACCCGCCCGCCTGACCCGCAGGGCAACCCGGGCGGCCGCCCGCTACCGGCCGTCGAACTCGACCGGCCAGGCGTTCGGCGGCGACTCCAGCTCCTCCAGCTCCACCCCCGCCGCGGCCAGCACCACGTCCCCCGCCAGGTGCACCACCTGCTGCTCGCCCGTCTCCAGGTCCGCCACCTGGTAGCGCTCGACCAGCAGCGGCCCCGAGTCCGTCGCGTGCGTCTCCACCGCCTCCAGCAGCCAGCCCTGGTCGAAGGTGCGCGGCGCCAGCACCGGCTCGGTGAACGCGACCAGCCGCACCTTGGCGCTCGCCCCCTCCCGCAGCCGCAGCAGCCGGGCGGTGGCGACCAGGAAGGCCGGCGAGCGCCCGGCGAAGCCGTGGGCCCGGTCGTGCCCCTCCACCGCGTGCTCCCCGGCCGGGTCGGCCGGGTCGGTGCGCACCCAGGCCACCCCGTCGACCGCCCCGCCGCGGACCTGCCAGCCGCCCGCCTTCAGCTCCGTCCGCAGCGGCCGGGCCCGGGAGTCCAGCGTGAGGTCGAGGGTGCCGAGAACCCGGCCCTCCGGCCCGTACGTCTTGGAGACGTACCGCCAGCCGGCCGGACCGGGCGCGCAGCTGAACCGCTCCTCGCCGAGCAGGACGTGGTCATGGGTGTCGTGGAGCGAGTACCGGCCGTTGGGCATGCCCGAAAGCCTACGTGGACGATCACGGCCGTTCGGCATGCAACGTTCGGCGGGGGTGCCCGCATTAGGGGGGTGGACGGCGCGGTTCGGCGCCGTCGGTACTACGGAAGGGGGGCAGGGATGGCGAAGACGGCACGCGAAGCGGAGTTCACCGAGTACGTGGCGTCCAGGAGCGGCTGGCTGCGCAAGGTCGCCTACTTGCTGTGCGGGGACTGGCACCGCGCGGACGACCTGGTCCAGGAGAGCATCACCAAGCTCTACGTGAACTGGCCACGGGCCGGAAGGGTCGAGAACGTCGACGGCTACGCCCGCAAGGTGCTGGTCAACACGTTCCTCGCCGAGCAGCGGTCACCCTGGTGGCGCCGGACGACGCGCAACGGCACGGCGCCCGACACGGCGAGCGTGGGCGTCGACCTCGACGCCTCCCTCGACCTGCGCAAGGCGCTGGCCGCGCTGCCGCCGCGGCAGCGGGCCACCGTGGTGCTCCGGTACTACTGCGACCTGACGATCGACCAGGCCGCCGAGGCGCTGGGCTGCTCGTCCGGCAACGTCAAGAGCCAGACCTCGCGCGGTCTGGAGGCGCTCCGCGTCTCCCTCGCCGCCCGCCCCGCCACCGCAGAGAGGACGTCATGACGAACAACGAGTACCAGAACCTCACGGGGCGGTTGAGCTCGCTGGCCGACGAGCCCGCCCCGCCGTCCGCCGTCGACACCGCCTGGGCCGTCGTCCGCGGCCGGTCGCGGCTGCGCCGCCGGCGCGGGGCCGCGTGGGGCGCGGCGGCGGCGGTGACGGCGGCAGCGGTCCTGGGCGGTTCGCTGCTGACCCGGCCGGCCGGCGGGAGCGCCGCGCCGGAGGCGCCGGGCACGCTCGTCGCCGCGAGCTCCCCCCAGGTCTCGTCCGCCGCGCGCACGGGCACCGACCCCTTCTTCACCGAGGCGCGGTTCGGCTGGCTGCCGGACTCGCTGAACGCGGCGGGCGGCATCGGCTACGGCTACGCCGACGCGCTGGGCGCCGAGCACACGTCCGCCAAGGTGTGGACGAAGGGGCAGTCCACGCCGAACCTCTCGCTGTCGCTCGCGCCGGGGAACGCCGAGCCCGCGCACGTCGGCCGGCACACGGTCCCGGCTCCGCCGGTCGACGGGCGTTCGGCCCACTGGCTGGTCTCCGACAACCCGTTGCCGGTCGACCCGGTGACCCTGTCCTGGGAGACGGCCTCGGGCCGGTGGGCGCAGCTGGACGCCTACGCGCCGAAGGAGGCCAAGCCGGAGGAGACGCTGCTGCGGATCGCGGCCGGGGCCCGCTTCGGGCGGACCGACCTCCCGCTGCCGGTCTACCTGACGGGGCTTCCGGCGGCGTTCAAGGTGTCGGCGGTGTCGTTGCTGCGGCCCTCGGCCGTCATCGACGAGCCCTGGCGGGTCAGCCTGGCGCTCACCGCCGAGAAGCTCTCGGTCGACGTCATGGTCCAGCCGGAGACCGCCGAGCCCGCGGTCGCTCCGCCGGGCGCCGACCCGCGCGAGTGCGAGGTGGACAAGGGCGTGCGGATCTGCGTGTCGACCCGCTCCGGGGCGAACCCGGCGCTGGAGGCGATCGGCGGGCTCCCCGGGGTGCTGGCGAAGATCAGGTCCGTGGGTGCCGACGAGAGCGCCTGGACGACCGACGTCCTGCGCTGACCGGGCCCGGACGCGGCCGTGGCCGGCACCCCGCGAAGGGGCGCCGGCCACGGCCGCGTCACCTGATCAGTAGCGGTACTGGTCCGCCTTGTACGGGCCCTCGACCGGGACGCCGATGTAGTCGGCCTGGTCCTTGGTCAGGGTGGTCAGCTTCACGCCCAGCGCGTCGAGGTGCAGACGGGCGACCTTCTCGTCCAGGTGCTTCGGCAGCACGTAGACGCCGATCGGGTACTGCTCGGTCTTCGTGAACAGCTCGATCTGCGCGATCGTCTGGTTGGCGAAGGAGTTGGACATCACGAACGACGGGTGGCCGGTCGCGTTGCCCAGGTTCAGCAGGCGGCCCTCGGAGAGGACGATGATGGTGCGGCCGTCCTCCTTGCGCCACTCGTGGACCTGCGGCTTGACCTCGGTCTTCACGACACCCGGCAGCTGGGCCAGGCCGGCCATGTCGATCTCGTTGTCGAAGTGGCCGATGTTGCCGACGATGGCCTGGTGCTTCATCCGGGCCATGTGCGAGGCCATGATGATGTCCTTGTTGCCCGTCGTCGTGATGAAGATGTCGGCCGTCTCCACGACGTCGTCCAGGGTCGCGACCTGGTAGCCGTCCATCGCCGCCTGGAGCGCGCAGATCGGGTCGATCTCGGTGACGATGACGCGGGCGCCCTGGCCGCGCAGCGACTCGGCGCAGCCCTTGCCCACGTCGCCGTAGCCGGCGACGACCGCGACCTTGCCGCCGATCAGCACGTCGGTGGCACGGTTGATGCCGTCGATCAGCGAGTGGCGGCAGCCGTACTTGTTGTCGAACTTCGACTTGGTGACCGAGTCGTTGACGTTGATCGCCGGGAACAGCAGCTTGCCGTCGCGGTGCATCTCGTACAGGCGGTGGACACCGGTGGTGGTCTCCTCGGTCACGCCCTTGATGGTGGCGGCGACCTCGGTCCACTTGTTCGGGGTCTCGACCAGGGTGCGGTTGAGCAGCTCCAGGATGATCCGGAACTCGTCGTTGTCCGCGGTCGACGGGTCCGGCGCGGAGCCGGCCTTCTCGAACTCGACACCCTTGTGGATCAGCAGGGTGGCGTCGCCGCCGTCGTCCAGGATCATGTTCGGGGTCTGGCCGTTCGGCCAGGTCAGCGCCTGCTCGGTGCACCACCAGTACTCGTCCAGCGTCTCGCCCTTCCAGGCGAAGACCGGCACACCCTGCGGGTTCTCGGGGGTGCCCTCCGGGCCGACCGCGATGGCGGCGGCGGCGTGGTCCTGGGTGGAGAAGATGTTGCAGGAGCACCAGCGGACCTCGGCACCGAGGGCGGTGAGGGTCTCGATCAGCACCGCGGTCTGCACGGTCATGTGCAGCGAGCCGGTGATGCGGGCGCCGGCGAGCGGCTGCGAGGCGGCGTACTCGGCGCGGATCGTCATCAGGCCGGGCATCTCGTGCTCGGCCAGCTGGATCTCCTTGCGGCCGAACGGCGCCAGGGAAAGGTCGGCGACCTTGAAGTCACCGGTGATGTCGGTCGACATGCGTCTGCTCCTCGCTGATGGGGATGGGGCAAGGCCAAAGGTCCTGGGTGTGCGTCGCGGCACGGCGGGGACGCACGGGTGCGCGGCAACGCCTGGGCCACCGGATCCGCGGCGGGACCGGTTCCCTGCTGCTCAGCACAAACCGTCGGAGGACCTCTCTCCCTCGACCGGTACGCGCCCCCAGGGGACGGAACACCGATCGACCGCCATCAGCAGCGACGTTCTGGCTCTGGTGACGAATCTACACCGGCGGGCCCGGACGGCGGCTCGCTATGACCGTTTTTCGGCCCGCGCACCGCCGCCCCGGGGGTGCGGGTGCTCAGTGCGCGCCGGGCACCGGTCCACCGGGCGTGGCGTACGGGTCGTCGCCCTGCGCCTCCTTCTCGGCGCTGTACACGTCGGGCTCCAGGTAGATCGCCCGGGCGATCGGGACGGCCCGGCGGACGCGGATCTCGGCGGCGTCGATGGCCTGCGCCACCTGCGCGGCGGAGTCCTCCGCGTTGACCGCGATCTTGGCGGCGACCAGCAGTTCCTCCGGGCCGAGGTGCAGGGTCCGCATGTGGATCACGCGGGCGACGGAGTCGTGGTCGACCAGCGCGTCGCGGATCTCGGCCACCACCTCCGGGTGGGCGGACTCGCCGATCAGCAGCGACCTGGTCTCCGATGCCAGCACGAGGGCGATCACGATCAGCAGCAGGCCGATCGCCAGGGTGCCGATACCGTCCCAGACGCCGTCCCCGGTGATCACGGTCAGGCCGACGCCGAAGAGCGCCAGCACCAGACCGATCAGTGCGCCGGTGTCCTCCAGCAGGACGACCGGCAGCTCCGGCGCCTTGGCCCGGCGGATGTAGGCGGGCCAGCCGTGCGTGCCCTTGTCCTTGACGGCTTCGCGGTAGGCGGTGAAGAAGGACCACGCCTCCAGCCCGATCGCCAGCACCAGCACGCCGATCGGCCAGTACCAGTTGTCCAGCTCGTGCGGGTGGGCGATCTTCTCGTAGCCCTCGTAGACGGCGAACATGCCACCGACGCTGAACAGCACGATGGAGACCAGGAACGCGTAGATGTAGCGCTCGCGCCCGTAGCCGAACGGGTGCTCCTGGGTGGCCGCCCGCTGCGAGCGCTTGCCGCCGACCAGCAGCAGCACCTGGTTGCCCGAGTCGGCCAGCGAGTGGACGCCCTCGGCCAGCATCGAGGAGGAGCCGGAGAACGCGAAGGCCACGAACTTGCTGACCGCGATGCCCAGGTTCGCCGCCAGGGCCGCGACCAGGGCCTTGGTACCGCCTTCGGTGCTCATGCCGGTGTGGATCCCTCCGCCGGGGGCCGCTCGGGCGGCCCGCGCTCTGCTCTGTCGGGTGCTGCCTCGGCCGGGTCGCGCCCCGGCCGAGTCCGTCGAGCGCATACGGTACCGGGCCGCCGCGCCGCGGGGTCGGGACGGCGCCGCGGCCCCGGCCCGGGAGGGCGCCGCGCCGCGGGCTCAGGACTGCGCCGCGAGCCCCAGGTAGACGGCGGCGAAGTCGGTCAGCGCGATCAGGTCGGCCAGCGCGTGCAGCGGGTCGGGCCGGGTGGTGGCGTACTCGGTGAGCCGGACGTCGTGGGCGGCGGCCAGCCGCTGCCCCCGGGTGACCGGGTAGCTGCGCGGACGCTCGTCGTCGGCCGGCACCTCGGCCGGGCCCCGGTCCTCCTCGCCGGGGGCCGGCGTGCCCGGGAGGTGCCGCAGCACCAGCACCTGGAGGTGCAGCGGGTCGGGCTCGTCGACCCGGTCGCGGAAGAAGTCGTCGGGGTCGGCCCCCGCGCCGAGCTGGCCGGCGAACATGCCGCGGTGCGCGGTCAGCACCTGCGGCAGCAGACCGGCCGGCGCCGGGCGGCCGGCCCGCTCGGCGAGCTGGGTGGTGAACCGGGCGGCGGCCGCGCCGGCCACCGGCCCCTCTGCCCAGAGCAGCGGCACGGTACCGGCCAGCCGGGCGGCCAGGCTCTTGGCGGGGTTGGTGTACGCGGCCGCGTCCGGCCGGCAGCGCACCGCGGCCTCGTCCAGCAGGTCCGCGGTGGCGGCCGGCGCGTCGTAGGGCAGCTGGGTGACGCCGAGCTTCTGGGCCAGCGCCAGCAGCGGGGCGAGGTGGGCCCAGAGCGCGGCCGGGTCCTCGGCCGGGAGGTCGGGCTCGGCCCCCGGCCCGGCCGGGGGCGTGCCGTCGTCGGGCAGGTTGGACGGCACGTAGGGCAGCGGCAGCGCGCGGACCTGGAGGGCGGCCTCGGCCAGCCTGCTGCCGGCGGGGGCGGTGACGACGATGGCGCAGCCGCGCGCGTAGGCCTGTTCGGCGAGGGCGACCAGGCCCTGCTCGCCGCCGTCGGCGGAGCTGATCACCAGCAGGTCGAGCGGTCCGGCCCAGCCCGGGAGCTGCCAGGCCATCCCGTCGGCGAACACCGGCGGCGCGCTGGCCCGGTCGGTGCGCGGCGGCGCCGCCGCGTCGGTGGGCGGCAGCGGCGCGATCAGGCTGGCGGTGCCGGCCAGCGCGGCGAGGATCTCGCCCGCCGTCAGCGCGCTGCCGTGGCCCGCCACCAGCACGGCGCGCGGTCGGCCGTCGGGGCGCAGCCGGTCCAGGCCGGCCGCGTCGGCGAGCCGCAGGGCGGTGCGGACCCGTGCGCCGGCGCCGGCCAGGGCCAGCAGCGCGCGGTCGCGGTCGGCGCGCTGGAGGGCGGCCGGGTCGTCGAGCAGGGTGTCGTCGAGCATGCGGCGGGCCTCCGGCTGCTGGCAGGGCGCTGGGGGTGGCGGGGGCGGGTACGGGTCCGTGCCCCCTGCGGGTCTTGGCCCCAAGGATCAGGCCGGGCGGCGGGCCTCGTCCACCAGCAGGACCGGAATGCCGTCCCGGACGGGGTAGGCGAGGCCGCAGCCCTCACCGGTGCAGAGCAGCTCGGGGTGCTCCTCGCTGCCGCCTTCGGTGAGCGCGGCCCGGCACTGCGGGCAGACCAGGATCTCCAGCAGGAAGGATTCGAGCTTCATGGGGTGTCGGGCTCCAGATCTCGGGGGTGGCACGGCGGTGCCCCGGCCAGGAGGAAACCCTACCGGCCGGGGCACAGGCGGCGTGCGTCAGGCGCGTGCGTCGGGCGCACGCCTCGGGACGCCCGCCGGGGGCGTGCGTCGGGCGGGTGTCAGCCGCGGACGATGGCGAGCACGCCGTCGCGCAGCTCCGCCATCCGCGCCGGGTCCTTGGCCTCGACGTTGAGGCGCAGCAGCGGCTCGGTGTTGGAGGCGCGCAGGTTGAACCACCAGTCCGGCCCGGCGACGGTGAGGCCGTCCAGCTCGTCCACGGTGGTGCCCTCCAGGCCGGCGTACGCGGCGCGGACGGCGGCGGAGCGGCCGGCCTGGTCGGCGACGGTGCTGTTGATCTCGCCGGAGGCGGCGTAGCGGTCGTACTCGGCGGTGAGCGCGGAGAGCGTGCCGTCCTGCCCGCCGAGGGCGGCCAGCACGTGGAGCGCGGCCAGCATGCCGGTGTCGGCGCGCCAGAAGTCGCGGAAGTAGTAGTGCGCGGAGTGCTCGCCGCCGAAGACCGCGTCGGTGACGGCCATCTCCTGCTTGATGAAGGAGTGGCCGACCCGGGTGCGGACCGGCTTGCCGCCGAGCTCGCGGACCACCTCGGGGACGGTCCAGGAGGTGATCAGGTTGTGGATGACGGTCGGCTCGTCCTCGCCGGCCGCCTTGGCCCGGGCGATCTCGCGGACCGCGACCAGGGCGGTGATGGCGGACGGGGAGACCGGCTCGCCGCGCTCGTCGACCACGAAGCAGCGGTCGGCGTCGCCGTCGAAGGCGAGCCCGAGGTCGGCGCCGACCTCGCGGACCTTGGCCTGCAGGTCGACGAGGTTCTTCGGGTCGAGCGGGTTGGCCTCGTGGTTGGGGAAGGTGCCGTCCAGCTCGAAGTACATCGGGACGAGCTCGATCGGCAGGCCGTCGAAGACGGTCGGCACGGTGTGGCCGCCCATCCCGTTGCCGGCGTCGACGGCGACCTTGAGCGGGCGGATCGCGGTCAGGTCGACCAGGCCGAGCAGGTGGTCGGCGTAGCCGCGCAGGGTGTCCTGGGCGGACAGCGCGCCGGGCTTGACGTCCCGCACGGGCACGGTGACCGTGTCGTCCTCGCCGGTCCAGGACTCGACCAGCTCGCGGATGTCGGCGAGGCCGGTGTCCTGGCCGACCGGGGCGGCGCCGGCCCGGCAGAGCTTGATGCCGTTGTACTGCGCCGGGTTGTGGCTGGCGGTGAACATCGCGCCGGGCAGGTCGAGCTTGCCGCTGGCGTAGTACAGCTGGTCGGTCGAGCAGAGGCCGATCTCGACCACGTCGGCGCCGTAGGCGGCGGCGCCCTCGGCGAAGGCCCGGCTCAGCGACGGGGAGGACGGCCGCATGTCGTGGCCGGTGACGATCGAGGACGCTCCGGTGACCTGCACGAACGCGGCGCCGAAGGCCCGCGCGAGGCTCTCGTCCCACTGGTCCGGGACGACGCCTCGAACGTCGTACGCCTTCACGAGCTGCTTGAGGTCGCGCACTGCGGCTCCACCCTGGTCTCTGTCTGATCGGTGTGCTTCCCGGGGCCGGCCGGCCGCCCCCGGGTCACGATACGTCGGGGCACCGCGCCGTCGGGCGGGCGGTAGACGGGCAGCGTACCGGGGCCGGGTGGCCGCTCCTCGCCCGGTGCGGGCGGGGCGGGCCGTCAGTTGTCGGGCGAGCGCAGCACGCGCAGGTGGCCGCGGCGGCCGGCCTCGGTGGACTCGCCGTCGGGGCCTCGGCCCTGACGGGGGGTCTGCGGGCGGGCGGCCTCGCGGACGGCGTTGGCGAGCGCTTCGAGGTCGTCGCTGCTGCGGCGCAGCGGACCGGCCTCGGCGGCGAGCCGGACGACCTCCCAGCCGCGCGGGGCGGTGAGGCGCTCGGCGTGCTCGGCGCACAGGTCGTAGCAGTGCGGCTCGGCGTAGGTGGCGAGCGGGCCGAGGACGGCGGTGGAGTCCGCGTAGACGTACGTCAGCGTCGCGACGGCCGGTCGGCCGCACGCGGTCCGCGAACAACGACGTACAGAGCTCACGAGGGTGGACGGTACCGCACTCCTCGCCGGGGAGCGAAGACCGCCTGTCCGGAGGGCGTGCCGTGTCGCGCTCCGCGCGCCCGTCCGTGCACCCGCCGCCCTGGCCGTTCGCTGTCGAGGTGGTCCACTTCCGACCGTCCAAGGACTACCCTCGGCAGTGATATGGACAGCTCTGCACCGCAGTCATCGACGGGACCTTCGCGCCGCCCGCGCCACCGCGACCGGCACGGCAGGGGTCTGCGCGGCCCGCTGGCGCCTCCGCAGGTGCCGATCTCGCTCACCCGCTCCGAGTTGTTCGACGACTACGTGCGCGAGTCGGTGGAGCGTCTCGAACGGCGTTGGCCTCAGCTGATCGAAGTGGAGTTCGCCGTCCAGGAGGTCCCGCTGCGCGAGGCGCAGGGGCCGGACACGGACGGCGGGGTGCCGCTGGGGCAGGTGTCGCCGGGCCGGCAGGGGCGCAAGAGCCAGATCGTGGTGTACCGCCGGCCGGTGGAGATCCGGGCGAAGTCGCGGGAGGACCGCGCCGCCCTGGTGCACGAGATCCTGATCGAGCAGGTGGCGGAGCTGCTGGGGCTGTCGCCGGACGCCATCGACCCGCGCTACGACGAGGAGTGACCCG
Organism: Kitasatospora sp. NPDC022856; assembly: GCF_055561235.1. Classification (NCBI taxonomy): domain Bacteria; kingdom Bacillati; phylum Actinomycetota; class Actinomycetes; order Kitasatosporales; family Streptomycetaceae; genus Kitasatospora; species Kitasatospora sp. NPDC022856. The sequence goes on from NZ_JBVHHE010000050.1 coordinate 12,161, forward strand.
ACGACGGAGGGGCGGTACCCGGTGCCGGGTACCGCCCCTCCGTCATGGCGTCAGCGGAGCACGACCGCCGGGTCCTGGGCGGCCCGCGGGACCTTGACGCTGCTGCGGTCGTCGCGGAGCGCCTGGACGGTGAACATCGGGACGTCCTTGGTCGGGATCGCCAGCATCCGGGCGGCGACGACGGGCCCGCCGGAGACGGTCTCCACGGTCAGCGCGAAGGCGCCGTTCAGACCGGTGGGCTCGGGCGCCGGGACGGCGACCGTGCCGCCGGCGGGCAGCTCGACGTCCTTGCTGACCGGGGTGCCCCCGCCGCTGCCGGCCGAGGCGGTGACCTTGACCTTGGCGGCCTCACCGGTGGAGGTGAGGAAGAGCGTGGTCGGGCCGCCGCCGCGGTTGTCGGCCACCGTGGCGCGGGCGCCGACCGGGGCGGTCCCGGTCAGCCAGGCGGCGTCGGACTTGCCGTTCTGGCCCACCCGGTCGATCCGCAGGCCGGCCACCACCGGGGTGGGGTGCTTGTCGTCCGTGGGTGACAGGCGCAGGCCGGCCACCTCGTCCCGGGTGACCTTGCCGAGGTCGACGGCGGCCACCATGCCCGCCTTGACGTGGATCGACTCGTTGCCGGCCGGGGTGAACAGGCCGTTCTTGCCGGAGAGCTGGATCTTCAGGTCCGCGTCGTCCTCCGGCGGCGCCCAGACCACCAGGTGGGCGTTGGCGGTGTCGGCGGGCAGGCCCGGGAGCACCTGGACGGGCGCCGGGGCGGCCGAGGCGGGCACCCAGTCGGCGCCCTTGCTGCCGTCGGCGGCGTGCACGGCGGCGCCGACCCGGCCGCTGCGGGCGACGACGTGCACCGCGAGGTCGGCGACCTGGCCCTTGCTGATGGTGGGCAGCAGGACCGACTGCGAGCTGCCGGGGGCGACGGTGATGCCGTTGGCGGCGTCGTTCTCGATCAGGCCCTTGTCGCCGTACAGCTTGATGTCGACCACGGCCGCGGTGGCCTCGGTGTTGACCAGGCTGACGTAGTCGACCCGGTCGCCCGCGGTGCTGGCGCCGGCGAACCAGAAGCTGGTACCGGCCGGGGTGCAGGTGAGGCCGGAGAGGCCCTGGCCGCGCTGCTCGGTGACGGTGGTGGTCTGGGTCACGGTGAAGCCGGGCGCGAGGGCGCCGGTGGCGACCGCGCCGGTCCCGGGGGCGTTGTCGCTGTTGGCGGCGGGGGCGACCACGGGGGCGCCCGGCTTGGTCAGGTTCAGCCGGGCGTCGCCGGGCGCGGTGTCCTTGGCCGCGACCGGCGCGGTGGTGGCGGCGGCCGTCGGGGCGGACGGTGCGGGAGCGGAGGGCGCCGGGGCGGCGGGGGCCGAGGGCGCGGTGGCGGGCGCCGCCGCGTCGGCGACCCAGCCGACTCCGGCGGCCGCGTCGCCACCGGTGCCGGTGCCGGGCGGGGTGTAGGCGGTGAGGGTGGTCGAGCCGGTCAGGCCCTGGAGCGGCTGCGGGCAGACCAGGGCGGTCCGCTCGACCTGCGCCGAGGTCGCGGCGCCGACCTGGTCCGGGCCGGCCGCGGTGGCCGGCGGGCGCACCTGGGCGACCCCGAACACCACGGCGAGCACCGCGGCGGCGGCCAGCAGCGACTGGGTCGTCTTCGTCCCTCCGGACGACCCCGCGGGGCCGGCTGCGGCGAACGCGGCCTCGTCCGGTGCCCCGGAGCCGGTCCGGCCCTTGGACTTCTTCGGGAAGGCGGGCTTCTTCATGGCGGGTCAGCTCCCCGATCCGTGGTGGTGCGGGTACCGGCCCGGCCCGTTGGGGTTGTTGGGGTTGTTGGGGTCATTCGGATCGTTCGGGTCGTAGTAGGGCTCGCCCTGCGGCTGCCCCGGCACCCACGGCTGCTGCCCGTCCTGCTGGTAGGGGTCGTAGCCGCCGTACTGCTGGTCCTGCTGGTACGGGTCGTAGCCCTGCTGGCCGCCCTGCGGGTAGGCCTGCTGCTGGTACCCGTCGCCGCCGTACTCCTGGCCGCCGCCGTACGGCGCGGCGGTCGGCTGCTGGGCCGGGTAGGAGCCGTAGCTGTACGGGTCGGCCTGCTGGTACGTCTGGTACGGGTCGGCGTACTGCTCGGCCTCCTGGACGGCCGCGGCCGCCTGGACCGCCTCGACCGGCGGTTCGCCCGCGGGCTGCGGCGGGATCGCGCCCGGACGGCCCTCGTACACGCCGCCCTCGCCGTCCCCGTCGCCGCCTTCGCCGCGTTCGGCCATCCGGCGGGCCCGGCGGCTGCCGGGGGCGGGCGCCTGCGCCTGGGCGGCGGCCGCCAGCGCGGCGGCGGCGACGACCTCCTCGGGCAGGTCGTCGTCCTTGTGGTTGCGGCGGCCGGGCAGCGCCAGCACCAGGACGGTCAGGCCGAGCAGCAGCTGGGCCCAGATCCAGCCGGTGTGCAGCAGGCCGCCCTCACGGGTGACCACCAGCTTGCCGGCGGCGGCCGGGAGCTTGAAGCCCTGCGCCCAGCCGTCGACGGTGGTCGCCTCCAGCGCGGTGCCGTCGAGGGTCGCCTTCCACTCGGGGCCGGCCGCCTCCGCGAGGCGCAGCACCCGGCCCTCGGGACCGGCCGGAACGGCGGTACCGAGGTCGCGCTCGCCGGACGGCACCGCCACGGGGGTGGTGCCGGGGGCGGTGATCAGGGCGCGGGTCGCGGGCGTGCCGTTGACCTGCCAGAGCGCGGTGCCGCCGTCCTGGTTGGCCTTGACCAGGCCCGGTGTGGTGTCCAGGACGTCCTTGAAGGCGCCGATCGCCGGCTGGTCGACCAGCACGTAGGCGATGCCGTAGTCGGACAGCGCCTCGGCCTGGTCGGCTCCGGAGCCGGCCAGCAGGCTGCCGACCACCTTGTCGAGGCGCTCGGTGGTGCCGGTGGCCGGGTCCACGGTGGACTCGGCCTGGCCGAGCGTCACCCCGGCGCCGCGTACCAGGGTGTAGCGGACCGAGCCGCCCTTCGGGTCGCCGGTGACGACCAGGGTGCGGGCCCGGTCGCTGGTGCCGGCCTCCTCGGCGATGAACGCGGGCACCTGGGCGGCCGGGGCCCGGTGCAGCGGGCCGTCGGCCCCGGTGACGGCCCACCAGACGCCGGTGCCGAGCGGGGCGAGCACCGCGGCGGCCACCACCAGGGCGGCGACCGGCTGGCGCCAGCCGAAGGCGATGCCGGCCACCCGGGCGTTGGCGCCGTCGGCGCCGATCGCGGCGGCGGCCAGCAGGGCGATGCCGGCGAGCAGCGAGGCCGGGCCGGCCCACGCGGGCACGGCCGGGCCGCCGGAGGCGGGGGTCACCGAGGTGCCCGCCACCGCGACCGCGAAGACCAGGCCGGCGCCGGCGGCGCCCCAGGCGGCGAGCACCGCGCGGCGGCGGTCGGCGCGCAGCAGCGCGGCCAGCGCGGCGAGCACCACGCCCGCCGACAGCCAGACCGGCGGCACTCCGGCGCCGCCCGGGTTGACCAGCAGCAGGCCGACGGCGTTCGCTCCGCCGCCGTGCAGACCGGGCAGACCGGCCTCCAGCAGCAGCAGCTGGGGGTGCGAGAGCACCTGCAGCGACCAGGGCGCGAGCACCAGCACCGGCGCGCCGAGGATCACCAGCACGCGCAGCCCGAGCAGCCGCAGCGCGGCCCCGCCGGAGCCGAACGCCCCGCCGCGCACCACGGCGGCGGCGAGCATGGCCAGGCAGAGCGGCACGGCCAGCGCCCACGCCAGCGGCACGAAGGCGGTGGCGAGGGTGAGCAGCAGGACGGTCATCCAGACCGGGCGCCAGCCGGGCCGGGCGCCCTTGGCAGCGCTCTCGGCGCGGATGCCGAGGCCGGCGGAGATCGCGGCCGCGCGGGCCAGCGGCGGCAGCAGGACGGCGAGGACGGCGGTGCCGATCCGGCCCTGGGCGAGCGCGCCGGTGGCCGCGGGCAGCAGGGCGTAGGTGGCGCTGGCCCAGGCACGGACCAGTTTGGAGTCGAGCAGCGGCCGGGAGACCAGGTAGGCGCTGACGGCGGCGAGCGGCACGGCGAGGACGACCAGCAGGGTGACCGCGAGGTCGGCGTGGTCGAACAGCGCCCAGGAGAGCACCGACAGCACCGCGAGGTACGGCGGCGCCGCCGCGGTGGAGCCGGTGCCGACGGGGTGCCAGGCGTCCGCGTACATCGACCAGAGGCCGCCGGCGCCGCCGGTGGCGGGCAGCAGCGCGCCGCCGAACAGGGCGCCGGCGCCGAACAGGGCGCGGCAGGCGACCAGCGCGAAGACCAGCAGCGCGGCGAACAGGACCGGCGCCGGGCGACGGGCCAGTTTCTTGATCAGCGTGAACTGCTCGACGACCAGGTCCTCGGAGTCCTCGTCGCCCGGGCCGGCCTCGACCGAGCCGTGCCGGCCGGCCCCGGAGTCGTCGCCGCCCCCTATGCCGAGCGAGCCGATCACGCCCTCGACGGCGAGCCGGGCGGTGGCTCCGGGCGCCGGGAAGAGCGAGCGGTCGTCCAGGGCGTCGGCGGCCCGCAGCCGGGCCCGGCGTTTGCGGGCCGCCAGCAGCCGGGGCAGCCGGAGCAGTTCGTGGCCGAGACCGGCGAGTTCGTCGAAGGCCTGCTTCGGGTCCTTGCCGAGCAGGTTGGTGACCACCCGCAGCAGGGTGCCGAGCACCAGCCGCAGCAGGACGTACGGGAAGAGCGCGCCCTTGGAGTTGGCGAGCAGGGTGTAGACGGCGCCGGCCTTGTCCAGCCGGTGCGGGTGGGAGGGGCCGCAGTCGATCGCGCGGCGCTCGCGGCTGGCCGCCTCGGCGTGCCGCAGCACGGCGTCGGGGGCGACCACGACGCGGTGGCCGGCGGCGTTGACCCGCCAGCAGAAGTCGGTGTCGTCGCGCATCAGCGGCAGCGCCCGGTCGAAGCCGCCGAGCTCCTCGAAGACGTCGCGGCGGACCAGCATGCCGGCGGTGGAGACGGCGAGCACCGGGCGGACCTGGTCGTGCTGACCCTGGTCCTGCTCGCGGCGGTCGAGGCCGGTCCAGCGGCGGCCGGAGCGGGCGATGGTGACGCCCACCTCCAGCAGCTGGCGGCGGTCGTACCAGCTGCGCAGCTTGGGGCCGACGACGGCGGCGCTGGGGGTGGAGTCGGCGACCTGGAGGAGGCGGCGCAGCGCGTCGGTCTGCGGCTCGCAGTCGTCGTGCAGCAGCCAGAGCCACTCGACCGGCTGGGTCTCCCTGGGGCCGCCGCGGCCGAGGTCGTCCTCGTGGCCGAGCGGGTCGCCGAAGTCGTCCCAGCCGCCGGTGACCGGGTCGTAGCCGGACGGGTCGAGCCGGTAGGGGAGGTCCTCGGGGCGCAGCGGCGGGCTGTTGAAGACGGCCTCGCCGACGGCGGTGCCGAAGCCGGCCCGGCGGCCGAGGACGATCGGGCCGCTCTCCGGGAGCCAGTCCGCGAGGGTGTCGGCGAGCAACTGCGGGGAGCTGTCGGTGGAGCCGGTGTCGACGGCGAGCACCCGCTGGACCTGACGGTCCTGGCCGAGCAGGCCGGCGAGGGCCTGTGGCAGCCAGCGGGCCCCGTCGTGCGAGACGATCACCGCGGTGACCAGGTGGCGCGGATAGGCGGGCGGCCTGGCAGCGGTGAAGCCGCTCTGGTGGCTGTAGACGGTCATCGAGTGCGCGGGCCCCAGTTCTCGGTGGACACAGCCGGTGAACGGCAACCGGATGGCGCACCACACTAACGGCTCCGGATGGCGCCGCCGTCCGCGGGCCGTGGAGGAGCTGTGCGCACCGGGCCGCGCGAGGGCCCGGAAACACGGAAGCGCCCCACCGTCGCGGTGAGGCGCCCGTCGAGCTGTGCGGTTGTCGGAGGGTCAGCAGGGCCAGGGGCCGCCCGGTCAGACCGCGCTCTTCTTGAGCCGACGGCGCTCGCGCTCGGAGAGGCCGCCCCAGATGCCGAACCGCTCGTCGTTGGCGAGGGCGTACTCCAGGCACTCGGAGCGGACCTCGCAGGCGAGGCAGACCTTCTTGGCCTCGCGGGTGGAGCCGCCCTTCTCCGGGAAGAAGGACTCGGGGTCGGTCTGGGCGCACAGCGCGCGCTCCTGCCAACCGAGTTCTTCTTCCTCCTCCTCGATGCCGTCACCGATCAACAGCTCAAAGAGCTCGCTCATGTGGCGCGCCTCCTCTGCCCCTATTTGGCGTCCCCGTGGTTGCCGTTGCCTCGTGCGGCGGACGACACGAGAGAAATTACAGTTGCGTCACTCTGGCCCAGTCAAGCCGAGCTCTGGTATTGGGGCCAGGATTCACTCCCCGGCACCAAGCCGTTACGAATAGTGTACATATCTGGACACATCGGACTAACAGCCCGGATCCCGTCGAACCCTTACAACCCTCCACCACGTGACGCGCAGTCATCGTCACAGGTCGGTCATCGGCCTGCCTTCCCGGCGATCTTCCCATCGAAACCTAGAGGGTGATTTATCACCCCATCGGGTAGTTCATGGCCTATCCCGCCCGATTGCCCCGGCTCATGAGTTGACACCGGAGCGCTCGATGCGGTCTCCTTTCCCACATGTCAGAGTTCACTCGCCCCCGGAGCGGTTCCGCGCTCCGCCGTGCCGTGAACCCCTGTTGTCGCCTCTGTTCCTGTATCTAGGCGCCCGCTGTCCCACCGCGCGCCGCCCAGGAAGCACAGAGGCCGCCCGCGATTCCCGCCCCAGGACATCCCGGATCCGGCTGATCCCTGTCGAACCAGCCGTACTCCGAGGACGACTCCCGTGCGCATGAACCGCATCCGCAAGCGGAACCGCGACCGCAACAAGCTCACCCGCCGTGGCCTCGCGCCCACCACGCCTCCCCCGGCGGCCGCCCGGCCCGCCCGCGGCTGGGCCGACGGACTGAGCGACGTCTCCATCGCCGGCGACCCGCTGGCCTTCCCGCACCTGGCCCGCACCGACCTGCCCGGCCACCCCACCACCGTCGCCGGCTACGCCCGGCTGGTCCGCGAGATCGCCGCCGACCGCGCCCGCTGGGAGCCGCTGGTCCGCTACGACGCGCTCACCCGCTGGTACGCCCGGCTGGAGACCGGCCCCGGCTACGAGGTCTGGCTGCTCAGCTGGCTGCCCGGCCAGAGCAGCGGCTTCCACGACCACGGCGTCTCCTCCGGGGTGATGAGCGTCGTCCGGGGCGAGCTGATCGAGCGCTCCCTCACGCACGCGGGCGAGGGTGCCCGCACCCTGCGCCCGGGCGGGCAGCGGGTGTTCTCCTCCGGGTACCTGCACGAGGTGGTCAACGGCGCGCTGGAGCCCGCCGTCTCCATCCACCTCTACACGCCCGGCCTGACCGAGATGAACCAGTACGGCGGCGGCGCCACCGTCCCCGAGCAGCACCCGCAGGAGCAGGCCGAGGCCCGCTGACGACCGGCGGGCGGCGGCCCGCGGACCGGGCTGACGGCCAGTCGGGCCGTGGCAGGATGGGCGCATGCGCATCGTGGCACTGGCAGGCGGAATCGGTGGGGCGCGCTTCCTGCGCGGACTCAAGGAGGCCCTCGGCCCGCAGGACGAGATCACCGTCATCGGCAACACCGGCGACGACATCCACCTCTACGGCCTGAAGGTCTGCCCCGACCTCGACACCGTGATGTACACCCTCGGCGGCGGCATCAACGAGGAGCAGGGCTGGGGCCGCACCGACGAGACCTGGTCGATCAAGGCCGAGATGAAGGAGTACGGCGTCGGGCCCGAGTGGTTCGGGCTCGGCGACCGCGACTTCGCCACCCACCTCGTCCGCAGCCAGATGCTCACCGCCGGGTACACCCTCAGCCAGGTCACCGAGGCGCTCTGCGTGCGCTGGCAGCCGGGCGTGCGGCTGCTGCCGATGAGCGACGACCGGGTCGAGACCCACGTGCGGATCACCGACGCGGACGGCACCCGGGCCATCCACTTCCAGGAGTACTGGGTCCGGCTGCACGCCGCCGTCGACGCCGAGGCGATCGTCCCGGTCGGCGCGGACACCGCCAAGCCCGCGCCCGGTGTGCTGGAGGCCATCGCCGCCGCCGACGTCATCCTGTTCCCGCCGTCCAACCCGGTGGTCTCGATCGGCACCATCCTCGCCGTGCCCGGCATCCGGGCCGCGGTGGCCGCAGCCGCGGCACCGGTGGTCGGGCTCTCCCCGATCATCGGCGGGGCCCCGGTCCGCGGCATGGCCGACAAGGTGCTGGCCGCCGTCGGCGTCGAGGCGACCGCGGCGGCGGTCGCCCTGGACTACGGCGCCGACCTGCTGGACGGCTGGCTGGTGGACACCGCCGACGAGGCCTCGGTCGGCGCGGTCGAGGCCGGCGGGATCGCCTGCCGGGCCGTGCCGCTGCTGATGACGGACGTCGCGGCGACCGCCGAGATGGCCCGGGCCGCGCTGGCGCTCGCCGAGCTGGTGCGGGCGTGACCCTGCACGTCCTGCCCGTCCCGGGCCTGCCCGAGATCGACGCCGGTGCCGACCTCGCCGCGCTGATCGCCAAGGCCGGGACGTACCGGGACGGCGACATCCTGCTCGTCACCTCGAAGATCGTCAGCAAGGCCGAGGGCCGGGTGCTGCGGGCCGCCGACCGCGAGGCCGCGATCGACGCCGAGACCGTCCGGGTGGTCGCCCGGCGCGGCCCGGTCCGGATCGTCGAGAACCGCAACGGCCTGGTGATGGCCGCCGCCGGGGTGGACGCCTCCAACACCGCCGCCGGCACCGTGCTGCTGCTGCCCGAGGACCCGGACGCCTCCGCCCGCGCGCTGCGCGCCCGCCTCCAGCAGCTGACCGGGCTGCGGCTGGCCGTCGTCGTCACCGACACCTTCGGCCGGCCCTGGCGCAACGGCCTCACCGACGTCGCGATCGGCGCCGCCGGACTGCCCGTCCTGGAGGACCACCGCGGCCGCACCGACAGCCACGGCAACGAACTGGCGATGACCGTCACCGCCACCGCCGACGAACTCGCCGCCGCCGCCGACCTGGTCAAGGGCAAGTCCACCGGCACCCCGGTCGCCGTGGTCCGGGGCCTCGGCCACCTGGTCACCGCCGAGGACGGCGCGGGCGCCCGCCCACTGGTGCGCGCCGCCGCGGACGACATGTTCCGGCTCGGCACCTCCGAGGCGGTCCGGCAGGCCGTCACCCTGCGCCGCACCATCCGCGCGTTCACCCCCGAACCGGTCGACCCGGGCGCCGTCCGCCGCGCCGTCGCCGCCGCCGTCACCGCGCCCGCCCCGCACCACACCACGCCCTGGCGGTTCGTCCTGCTGGAGTCGGCCGCGGTCCGCACCCGGCTGCTGGACGCGATGCTCGCCGCCTGGCAGCGCGACCTGCGCGAGCTGGACGGCTGGGACGACGCGCTGATCGCCCGGCGCACCGCCCGCGGCGACGTCCTGCGCGACGCGCCCTACCTGGTCGTCCCCTGCCTGGTGATGGACGGCTCGCACGACTACCCCGACGCGCGCCGCGCCGCCGCCGAACGCGAGATGTTCACCGTCGCCATCGGCGCCGCCGTGCAGAACCTGCTGGTCACCCTGGCCGGCGAGGGCTACGGCACGGCCTGGGTCTCGTCCACCATGTTCTGCCGCGACACCGTGCGCGCGGCCCTCGACCTCCCGGTCGGCTGGGACCCGATGGGCGCCGTCGCGGTCGGCCGCCCCGCCGAACCGCCCCGCGACCGCCCGGCCCGCGGCGCCGACGCCTTCGTCGAGGTGCGGTAGGGGTCAGTACCGGCGGTACACGTCACGGCGGTTGCCGACATTGACCACGAGGATGACCATCACGTCGCCCCGGACTTCGTAGACCACGCGGTAGTCGCCGACCCGCAGCCGGTAGAGCCCGTCATGGCCCGGCAGCTTCTTCACGCTCGGACCGTCGGCGAACGGGTCGTCGCCGAGCTCCGTGAGGGCGGTGAGGATCCTCAACGCCGCCACCTGCCCGATCGCCCGCAACTGGCGCTGGGCGTGGGTGGTGAACCGAAAGGCGTACTTCACGCGGCGCTCCCGGCAGAGCCGGGCGGCGAGTCGAAGAGGTCGGCCAGCAACCCGGCCATGCTGACGGTCGGATCGTGCCGGTGCTGTTCGGCCTCTCTGGCCGCCAGTTCGTCCGCCGCTTCCTCTATCGCGTCGAGGATCTCGATCGGGACCACCGCGCCGACCCGCTCCCCTTTGCGGGTGATGACCGTGATCTCTCCGGCCTCGGCCTTGGTCACGACGTCGGCGAGGTGCGCCCGGGCTTCACGGATGCTCAGCGAATCGGCCATGCATCGAGCGTACACCTGAACGTGTACACCGAAGGCGTCGTTTCGGCGCCGGAGTTCACCGCCGCCGGTGGTCGTTGGGGGTCAGCCGGGGGCCGTACCGCGGGGCGTGGGTGCCGGTGCTCAGCAGCAGGCGGCAGAGGCGGTGGCGGTGCGGGCGGTAGGGCTCCAGCAGGGCCAGCATCTGGGTGTCGTCGCTGCGGGGGCGGCCGGCCAGGGCCCAGCCGACCAGGTTGGGGAGGTGGTAGTCGCCGACCGAGACGGCGTCCGGGTCGCCGTTGCTGCGCTGCAGGGTCTCGGCGGCCGTCCAGATCCCGATGCCGGGCACGGAGGTCAGCCGGGCGAACGCCTCGGCGTGGTCCATCGCCGAGGCCTCCTCCAGCCGGGCGGCCAGCCGGACGGCGCGCACCACGGTGGCGGAGCGCTTCGGGTCCACCCCCGCGCGGTGCCACTCCCAGCTGGGGACGAGCGCCCACTCACGGGCCGACGGCGCCACCCGCATGCCCTCGGCCGGGCCGGGCGCCGGGGTGCCGAAGTCGCGCAGCAGCGTCCGCCAGGCCCGGTACGCCTCGTCGGTGGTCACCTTCTGCTCCAGGATCGCGGGCACCAGCGACTCCAGCACCAGCCCGGTCCGGGTGAGCCGCACGCCGGCCGCCCGCCGCTGGGCCTCCCGCAGCGGGCCGGGCGGCAGCACCAGGGCGGCCGGGTCGTCCTCGGCGCCGAGCAGCACGGGCAGCCGGTCCAGCAGCCACGCCGCCCCCGGGCCCCAGGCCCGCGCCTCGACCTCGCCGTCGGCCGGCCTGGCCAGTACCCGCAGCGTGCCGATGCCGGCCGGGGTGCGGGAGGCCCGCCAGACCGCGCCGTCACCGGTGGTCCGGTAGGCCGGGTCGGCCGGGCCGCGCCGCAGCGGCAGCAGGGTGCGGGCCACGTCCAGCGGGAAGCCCGGGCGCCAGAGGCGCACCCGCGCACCGGTCGCCGCCTCGTCCGACACCGCCCCGCGCCTCCTCCGCTGTCCGGCTCCACCGCCTTCGCCGACCATGGGGATATGAACGATACGCGGCTGCCGGAGCTGTCCCACGCCGACGAGGGCGCGGTGCGGGCGCTGTACCACCGGACCCTGGACGGGTGGAACCTGCGGGACGGCGCGGCGTGCGCCGGCCCGTTCGCCGAGGACGGGGAGATGGTCGGATTCGACGGAACGAGGTACGCGGGGCGGTCGGTGATCGCCGCCGAACTGGGGCGGATCTTCGCGGACCACGCCACCCCCGAGTACGTCGCCAAGGTGCGGCGGATCCGGGCGCTCGGCCCGGGGGTGGCCGAGCTGGACGCCGTCGCCGGTCTGGTGCCGGACGACGCCGAGGACCTCGATCCCGGCCTGAACGCCCTGCAGACGGTGATCGCCGTCAACGCGGGCGCGGGCTGGCGGATCGCGCTGCTGCAGAACACTCCGGCCCGGTACGACCTGCGGCCGGACGTCGCGCGGGCGCTGACCGCCGAGCTGCGGGCGCTGGTGCCCCGGGGCCCCGGCCCGGTGTAGGCCCCGGGCTCGCGGGTTCAGCGGGCCCAGGGGGCCGCCGGGCGGGCGGCGCTCTGCAGCGCGGCCGCCTGGGTGCGGACGGCGGGGAGCAGCGGGTAGAGGGTGGCGCCGGGGCACTCGGTGGCGACCGCGTCGCGGTGGCCGGAGACGGTGTCGAAGGTCGCGGTGGTGCCCTTGGGGTAGCGGGTGCCGTCGGCGCCGGAGACCAGCTGGGTGCGGCCGCCGGCGTCCTGGCCGGCCAGCCCGAGCTTCCAGGCGGCGAGCCGGGCGATCCCGTCCGGTACGGCCGGCGGCGGGGTGTCGGTGACGAAGGTACCGAGCACCGCGACGCCCGCCGAGTCGGTGTTGAAGCCCAGGGTGTGCGCGCCGTGCACCGCGAGCTCGGCGCCGCCGGCCCGGCCCTCGTAGAGGGTGCCGCAGCGGTCGACCAGGAAGTTGTAGCCGATGTCCCGCCAGCCGTTGCTCCGCACGTGGTACTGGTAGATCGCCCTGATCATCCGGGGCGCGTCGGCGCAGTCGTACTCGGTGGCGGTCGCGGTGTGGTGGACGAAGACCACCCGGACCGGGCCGGTGTACTCGACCTGCGGGTCCCGGAGGGACTCGTCGGCGCCCCAACCGGCCCGGGTGACGACGGCGGGCCGGGCGGCCCGGCGCCCGTCCGGCGGTTCGGCGGGCAGCGTCCGGCCGGCGGCCCCGGCGGCGCCCTGCCCGGGGTCGACCAGGTCGAGCCGCAGGCCGTCCGGCAGGCCGCGGGGGCCGGCGGTGACCTGGACCGCCACGCCGTCGCTCGGACCGGTCCAGAGCGGCGCCGTCGCTCCGCCGCCCGGGGCGTCCGGCCCGTCCTCGCCGTCCGCCTCCAGCACCTGCCAGTCGCCCCAGACGTGGGTGGCGGCGTCCCTGGTGCGGACCCGGACGGAGCCGCCGTCGAGCGAGCGGGCGGGGCCGTTCCAGCCGACGCCGAGCAGCTCGAAGGGGCGGGTGGCGCGCGGCGCCAGGGCGCGGTCGGCGCCCAACGGCAGCGAGGTGACCGAGCCGCCGCCGGCCGAGGTGCGGCGCTGCTGGGCGGGATCGGCGGCGGCCGCGGCCGGAACGGGCTGGAGGAGCAGGACGGCGGTGCAGCCGGCGAGTGCGGCGGCCGGCAAAGAGATACCCATAAAAGGGATGTTCAGGGCAAAACACCGCACCCGCCATGCCACCTTGCGCAGGGTCCGCCACCCCTCCCGGTCGCCCACCCGAAGGCCGTAGGCTGGGGCGCACCATGACTGCGCCTTTCGCTGCCGATGCCCGGACCCCTGTCGAGCTGCTGCACGCATTCCTGCGAGGTGGCACTCCCTCAGTCGACCCCGCGGCTCCGCTGGTCACCTTCTACGACGACGCCACCGGCGAACGGGTGGAGCTCTCCGCCCGGACCTTCGACAACTGGGTGGCCAAGACCGCCAACCTGCTCCAGGACGAGCTGAACGCCGGTCCGGGTGACCGCGCCGCCCTCCTGCTGCCCGCCCACTGGCAGAGCGCCGTCTGGCTGCTCGCCTGCTGGTCGGTCGGTGTGACGGCGGTGCCGGCCGGCGACCCGGCCGACGCCGACCTGGTGGTCAGCGGACCGGACGGCCTGGAGGCCGCCCAGGCCTGCGAGGGCGAACGGGTGGCCCTCGCCCTGCGTCCGCTGGGCGGCCGGTTCCCCCAGCGCCCGGACGGCTTCCTCGACTACGCCGCCGAGGTGCCCGGCCAGGGCGACCGCTTCGCGCCCTACTCCCCCGTCACCCCGGACGCGCCCGCGCTGGAGACCGGCATCGACGGCCTGCCGCTGAAGCTGACCGGCGACCAGACCGTCCAGCTGGCCCGGGAGGGCGCGGCCCGGCTCGGCATCACGGCCGGCGACCGGGTGCTCTCCACCCTCTCCTACCAGGACTGGGCGGGCCTGGAGGCCGGTCTGCTGGCACCGCTGGCGGCCGGCGCCTCGGTGGTGCTCTGCCGCAACTCGGAGGGCCTGAGCGCCGAGCAGTGGGAGAAGCGGACCGAGTCCGAACGGGTGACACTGCGCCTCGGCTAACCCCCGGCTCCGGCCCGGCGGGTAGGCATCCCTGCCATGGCCGAGGACGACACCGAGCACCCCCCGACCGAGAACCCCCCGACCGGGGACGCCCGCGCGACCGCGGGCTCCCCGGACCGGGACTCCCCCGACCCGGAGCCCGCGGCCCCGGACTCCCCGACCAGGCCCCGGCGCAGGCGCCGGCGGTGGCTGATGATCACCGCCGGCGTCCTCGCCCTCCTGCTGGTCGCCTGCGGCACCGTGCTCTGGATCGCCTACCGCAAGCTGGACGGCAACATCCGGACCGACTCCGCCACCGACCAGCTGCTGGCCCGGCTGGAGGCCGAACGGCCCAGCCGCACCGCGGGGGCCAAGGGCGCCGAGAACATCCTGCTGATCGGCAGTGACGACCGCACCGGTGCCAATGCCACGTACGGCGAGGCCGGCGGCCAGCGCTCGGACACCACGATCCTGCTGCACCTGGCGGCGGACCGGAAGCACGCGACCGCCGTCTCCATCCCGCGCGACGTCATGGTCACCGTGCCGGTCTGCGAGAAGCCGGACGGCACCCGCAGCAGGCAGGTGCTGGCGCAGTTCAACTCGGCCTTCGAGACCGGCGGCCCGGCCTGCTCGATCCGGGCCGTCGAACAGCTGAGCGGCATCCGGATGGACCACTACGTGATCCTCGACTTCCACGGCTTCAAGACGATGGTGGACGCCGTGGACGGCGTCGAGGTGTGCGTCCCGCAGGCGATCCACGACAAGGACGCCAAGCTGGACCTCCCGGCCGGGCGGCAGACCCTGCGCGGCGAACAGGCGCTCGGCTACGTCCGCGCCCGGGAGACCCTCGGCGACGGCAGCGACACCCAGCGGATGGGCCGTCAGCAGCAGTTCCTGGCCGCCCTGATCCGCAAGGTCCAGTCGCAGGGGGTGCTGCTGAACCCGGCCCGGCTCTGGCCGGTGCTCGACGCGGCGACCTCCTCGGTCCGGGCCGACGGCGGCCTCTCCTCGCTCGGCGCGCTCTACGACCTGACCCAGGACCTGCGCGGCATCCCGTCCGCCGACGCGGTCTTCCTGACCGCGCCGCGCCGCCCGTACCGCTTCGACTCGGACCGGGACGAGTTCGTGCAGCCGCTGACCACCCAGCTGTTCACGGCGCTGCGCGACGACCGCTCGATCACCGTCCGCCCGCCGGGCTCCCCCGACCCGTCGGCGGTGGCGGGCGCGAGCCCGGGGCCCTCGGGGGCCGCGACGGCGGCGGCCGGATCGGACCGGGCCGCCGGTGCGTCACCCACCGCGACCACGGCGCCCTCGTTCGAGGGACGCACCGCGGACATGGACGGCTGCGCGACCCATTGACCGCCTGGCCAGGGTCACCCTTTTGTGTACAGATCATGCCCCGGAATGGCTTTCCGGGAAATTCACCGGAACACGATGTGCCTGGTGAATTGCGGTTCCCGAACATGGCGGAGATCACACCAGGAACAATTCCCGTACTCGACTCGTCTAGTGTGTCCGGGTCGGCGCGCAGCCCGTGCGCCACCCGAGGACCGGTCGGAGGGAGGGAACCCCGTGCAGCAGGACAGCCAGGAGACCGACCCCGCCGACCCGCGGATGCCGCCGGCCCACGGCGCGCCGTACCGGTCCGAGCAGGCCCGGTCCGAGCAGGCCGCGGGCATCCCGGTCCAGCGCCGCCGGACGCCCGGCACCGCCGCCGAGGCCGCCCCCGGGGCCGCGCACACCGGCGGCCGGGCCGCCCGCCGCCGCCAGGCCGCCGCCGAGCGCCCGCGCCGGCGGGTGCTGAAGTGGACCGCCGGCGTCGGCGCGCTGGTCCTGGTGGCCGGCTGCGGCGGGGCCTACTACGCGTACCAGCACTTCAACAGCAACATCACCGCCGTCAAGGTGCAGCTGGGCAGCGAGGCGGAGCGGCCCAAGGCGGCCGGCGACGCGCTCAACATCCTGGTCATCGGCACCGACAGCCGCGAGGGCCTGGGCCGGGAGTACGGCGACGAGGGCAGCACCGGACACGCGGACACCACCCTGCTGTTCCACGTCGCCAAGGACCGCAGCAACGCCACCGTGATCAGCATTCCGCGCGATCTGATGGTGCCGATCCCCGACTGCGAGAACACCGGCGGCAAGAAGATCCCCGGTTCCGCGCGGGCCATGTTCAACGAGAGCCTCGGCCAGGAGGGCCGCGATCCGGGCTGCACCTGGAAGACCGTGGAGAAGGCGACGGGAATCCGGGTCGACCACTTCGTGATGGTCAACTTCGACGCCGTGAAGACGCTCTCCACCGCCGTCGGCGGGGTCGAGGTGTGCGCGGCCAAGGACATCAACGACGCGGACTCGCACCTGCGGATGAGCAAGGGCCGGCACGTCGTCCAGGGCGACGAGGCGCTGGCCTTCGTCCGCACCCGGCACGCCGTCGGCTTCGGCGGCGACCTCACCCGGATCCCGCTGCAGCAGCAGTTCATCAGCTCGATGATCCGCTCGATCAAGAGCAGTGACACCCTGACCAGCCCGACCAAGCTGTGGAAGCTCGCCGACGCCGCCACCAAGGCGCTCACCGTGGACGACGGGATCGGCAGCGTCGACAAGCTGAAGGACCTGGCGCTGGACATCAGCAAGGTCGACACCAAGAACATCACCTTCACCACCGCGCCGGTGCTGGACGACCCGAAGGACAAGGACCGGCTGGTGCTCAAGCAGCCGGACGCCGGGCAGGTGTTCTCGCTGGTCGCCCAGGACCGCTCGCTGACCGGGAACGCCGCCGCGCCCGGGGCCGGCGCCACCGAGGCCGCCGCCGCGCCGACGGCGGCCGCGCCCTCGCCGACGGCCACCGCCGCCGCGGTGGACCCCAAGGACGTCCGGGTGGCGGTGCACAACGGCAGCGGGACGCCCGGGCAGGCCCAGCAGGCCGTCGACAAGCTCCGGGCCCAGGGCTTCGCCAAGGCCGCCACCGCCCCCAACGCGACGGCCACGCCCAGCAGTTCGGTGTCCTACCCGGCCGGCAAGGCTGCCGAGGCGGCCGCGCTGGCCGCCTCCCTCGGACTGCCGGCCGACGCGGTCCGGGAGGACCCGAAGGCCGGCAGCAGGGACGGGCTGGCCGTGGTCCTCGGCAAGGACGTCCTGGCCGCCGCGAACGCCGTCCCGTCCGTCGCGCCGACCGAGGCGCCCAAGGACCTCCAGCGCGTCCAGGCGGACGACACCGACGTCTGCGCCAAGTGAGCCTCAGCGCGGGGCGAGCAGGCCGTCCGTCTCGCGGTAGCGCTCACCGGTGCGCGGGCAGCGCCAGCCGTCCCCGCCGTCCGGCTCCAGCGGCTCGCCGGCCCGGCCGACCCACTTGATCCGGCGGGCCGGGACACCGGCCACCAGGGCGAAGTCCGGGACGTCCCGGTGCACCACGGCGCCGGCCGCGACCAGCGCCCAGCGGCCGACCGTCACCCCCGCGACCAGCACCGCGCGGCCGCCGATCGAACAGCCCTCCCGGAGGGTCACCCCGCGGGCGTGCCAGTCGTCGCCGCGCTTGAGCCGGCCGTCGACGTCGACGGAGCGCGGGTAGAGGTCGTTGGTGAGCACGGCCGCCGGGCCGATGAACACGCCGTCCTCGACCACCGCGGGCTCGTACACCAGCGCGTGGTTCTGCAGCTTGACCCGGTCCCCGATCCGCACGCCCGGGCCGACGTAGGCGCCGCGCCCGATGACGCAGTCGGCGCCGATCACCGCGTCCTCGCGCACCTGGGCCAGGTGCCAGACGGTCGTCCCGGCGCCGAGCACCGCCCGGCCGTCCACGTCCGCGGTCGCCTCGACCCGGGCACCGACGACGGACCCGCCCTCAACTGTCCCCATGGCGCCCGACGATAGCGTCGGGGCGGGGGCGGTGAGAGCGGGTCGGGGGGATTGGCCGGATCGGGTCAGCGGGCCTCGGCGACCACGTCGGCGGTCGCCGGGGACCGGCTGGCGATCACCCGGCGGGCCAGCGAACGCGGCGAGGTGAGGAAGCCGAAGCCCCAGCTGAGGTGCATGGTCGCGAAGGCCACCGGGAGCAGCGCCTTGGCCTTCGCCGAGAGGCCGCGGCCCTCGACCAGCGCACCGCCGACGATGCCGAGCAGATAGGCGCCGGGCACCGCGAGGAAGGCCGGGTGGACGGCCGCGCCGAGCACCAGCCCGAGGGTCACGCCGAGGAAGGCCGCCGGCGGGGCGAGGTAGCGGAAGTTGACCGAGCCCTTGTGGTAGCGGGTGACGACCCGGCGCCAGCGGCCGTAGTCCTTGTACTGCTTGGCCAGCGCCCGCACGGTGGGCCGGGGACGGTAGGTGACGCGCAGCTGCGGGGTGAACCAGACCAGCCCGCCCGCCTGCCGGATGCGGTAGTTGAGCTCCCAGTCCTGGGCGCGGACGAACTCCTCGTTGTACCCGCCGAGCCGCTCCAGCACCTCGCGCCGGAACACCCCGAGGTAGACGGTGTCCGCCGGGCCGGCCAGGCCGCCGGTGTGGAAGGCCGCGTTGCCGACCCCGATCTTGGAGGTCATCGCGGCGGCGACGGCGTTCTCCCACTCGGTCTCGCCCTCGGCGTGCATGATGCCGCCGACGTTGGCGGCCTCCATCTCGCCGAGCAGCCGGACCGCCGTGGTGATGTAGCCGGGGGTCAGCAGGCCGTGCCCGTCGACGCGGACCACTATCGGATGGCTGGAGCCGCGGATCGCGGCGTTCAGCCCGGCGGGGGTGCGGCCGGTGGGGTTCTCCACCGTCCTGACCCGCGCGTCCTCGGCGGTCAGCTCGGCGGCGATCTGCGCGGTCCGGTCGGAGGACGGACCGAGGGCGATCACCACCTCCATCGGCCCGGCGTAGTCCTGTTCCAGGATGTGCCGGACGGCCGTGCGCAGGTGTCGTTCCTCGTTGAGCACCGGCATGATCACGGAGACCGCCGGCAGCTCCTCAGCAGCCTTGGTGTTCATCGGGGCCAACCGTACCGGTGCGGACCGGTCTCCGTCTTGTCCCGGTCTGGGCGACGTGACACCCCCGGCGCCGAAGGAACGATTCGCCGCTCGGGCCCACCGTACTCCCCGCCCCCGGCGCGCCCTCACCCGCCCCGGAGCGGGCCGCCCCTACCATCCGAGAGATGCCCGTTTCCCCCTGTTCCGCCCTGCCCGGACGGCGCCGTGCCTGGCCCCGCCGACTGGCCGCCGGCATCGCCTTCGGCGTCCTCACCACCTCCGGCGGCGGCTGGGCGGTCCTGCACGGCCTCGGCTCGATCGACCGGGTGGACGCCTTCAGCGGCGACGCGGCCCGGCCCGCCGACGACGGTTCCACCACCTTCCTCCTGGTCGGCACCGACGAGCGGGAGGGCATCCCCGAGAAGACGCTCAAGGAGGTGCTGCACGCCGGGGGCGAGTCCTGCCACTGCACCGACACCATGATGATCGTCCAGGTCGCCGGGGACGGCTCCCGGGCCAGCGTGATCAGCATCCCCCGGGACTCCTACGTGGACATCCCCGCCCACCGGGACCAGGTCACCCGCAAGGACGTCCCGGCCGGCAAGGGGAAGGTCAACGCGGCGTTCGGGATGGGCGGGCCGCAGCTCACCGTCGCCACCGTGGAGCAGAACACCGGACTGCGGATCGACCACTACCTCCAGGTGAACTTCGCCGGGTTCGTCTCCGCCGTGGACGCCGTCGGCGGCGTGCGGGTCTGCACCAGCAAGCCGCTCAAGGACGACTACTCCGGCCTCGACCTGCCGGCCGGCACCAGCACCCTGGACGGCGCCGGGGCGCTCAGGTACGTCCGCGCCCGGCACGTGGACGGCAGCGCCGACCTCGGCCGGATGCACCGCCAGCAGAAGTTCGTCGCCCAGCTGCTGCACCAGGTGACCGACAGCGGCACGCTGTTCAACCCCGTCCGGCTGGCCCGGCTGACGGACAGCCTGCTCGGCTCGGTGAAGGCGGACAAGGACCTCAGCACCGACGACCTGATCACCCTGGCGTCCAGGCTGAGGGAGCTCTCGGCGGGGCGCGCGGACTTCGCGACCGTGCCGCTGGCGAAGCTGGACCACCAGGTGGCCGGCTGGGGCTCGACCGTGCTCTGGGACCAGGCGGGGGCGAAGGCCCTGTTCGACGCCGTGCGGGCCGGGCGGCCGCTGAACGCCGCGGCGGGCGCGGCGGGCGCGGCCCCGGGCTCCGCACCGGGCTCCGCACCGGCCGGCGAGCCCGAACCGGGCGGGGCAGTCTCCCCCGGTGCGGCCGCCTCCCCCGGCGCCGCGACCACCGCGCCGAGCGCCGCGGCGACCCCGGTCGCCCCGTCCGCGGTGCCCCCCGAGCAGGTGCACGTCCAGGTGTTCAACGCGGCCGGGGTGCCCGGTCTGGGCGCCCGGGTCGACGGCGACCTGCGGCGGGCGGGCTTCGCCACCACCGGCGCGCCGTCGAACGCCCCGGCGGGGACGGCGCCCGGCCGGACGGTGGTCCGCTACGACCCGCGCTGGACCGAGTCCGCCCGGACGCTCGCCGCCGCGCTCCCGGGCGCCGAGTCGACCGCCGTCCCCGGCCTCGGGCCCACCCTCCAGGTGTACGCGGGCGGGGACTACCCGGCCGCCCCGGGCGCGAGCCCGGCCGCGGCCACCGTCGCACCGCTGCCGCCGCCCCCGGCGCCCGCCGCGACCCCGTCGGCCACCGTGGCGGCCGAGAAGGCGTCCGACATCGTCTGCCCGTAGGCCCGCAGGCCCGGGTCTCTGCTGCCGGGCCGCGGCGCCGGGAACGCCGGCAGGGGCCGGGTGCTGTGACGCACCCGGCCCCTGCCCTCCCCCGATCCCCCGATCCGGGGGTCAGTCCGTCGCGATGGCCGCGAGGACGTTCATCCGACCGGCCCGGAAGGCCGGTACGAGAGCCGCGACCAGGCCGATGACCACCGAGGCGACCAGCGTGACCACGATCGTGCCGGTCGGGACGGCCAGCGTCTCCAGCCCCTGGTCCTTGAGGACCCGCTGACCGGTGATGCCCCAGGCCAGGCCGAGACCGGTCCCGAGGATCGCGCCGAACAGGGCGATCACCACGGACTCCAGCCGGATCATCCGGCGCAGCTGACGCCGGGAGAGCCCGATCGCCCGCAGCAGGCCGATCTCCCGGGTCCGCTCCACCACCGAGAGCGCCAGGGTGTTGACGACGCCGAGCACCGCGACCACGATCGCGAGGCCGAGCATGCCGTAGATGATGTAGAGCAGGGCGTTGACCTGCTCCTGGACGAGGTCCTTGTAGCCGGCCTGGTCCCGCACGGTGACCTGCGGGTACTCCTTGAAGGAGGACTCCAGCGCGGTGAGCGTCCCGGCGACGTCCGAACCGGGCCGGGCCTTGCCGAAGACGACCGCGTCATTGCCCTGGTCGGCGACCGGGACGGCCTTGCCGAGGGTGTCCAGGCCGATGAAGTAGTTGCCGTCGAAGAGCGAGTTGCCCTTGGTCAGGATCACGCCGACCGGCAGGGTCTGGGCGCGGCCCTTGCCGTAGTCGATGCCGATCCGGTCGCCGACCTTGAGACCGTGGTCCGCGGCGAAGGTCTCCCCGACCACGATCGCGCCCTGGCCGAGCGCGTCCGCGCTGCCGGACTTGACCGGGAGCTTGAAGTCGGCGGTGAAGCTCGGCGAGACCGCGGACACGCCCTCCTTGGCCGTCTTGCCGTCCGGGGTGGTGAAGAGCGCCGGTACGAACTGCTGACGGGTGATGTGCTCGATGCCCGGCGTGTTCTCGGCCGCCTTCACCATCTCGGGGGTGAGACCGGTGCGGCCGGCGGAGATGATGTAGTCCGCGCCGACCGACTTGTCGATCTGCTCGTTGGTGGACTTGATCACCGAGGAGGTGAAGACCGAGGCACCGATGACGAGCGCGAGGCCGATCATCAGGGCGCCGGCGGTGGCGCCCGTCCGACGCGGGTTGCGCATCGCGTTGCGCTGGGCGAGCTTGCCGGACGGGCCGAACAGGGCCGGCAGCAGCGCGCCGAGCACCCGGACCACGCTGGTGGCCAGCAGCGGACCGAGGACGACGAAGCCGATCAGGGTGAGCAGCACGCCCAGGCCCAGGTACTGCCCGCCGGTGGCCGCCTTCTCGGCCTTGGCGGCCAGGACGAGCAGGCCGCCACCGCCGGCGGTCAGCACCAGGCCGATCACCGTGCGCACGAGGTTGGAGCGGCCCTCGGCCGGAGTGCCGTGGTCGCGCAGGGCCGCCATCGGGGCGATCCGGGCGGCCCGGCGGGCCGGGAACCAGGCCGCGACCAGCGTGACCACGATGCCGAGGGCGTAACCGGCGATCGGCACGTCCGCGGTGATCTGGAGGTCCGCGGCGCTGAGGTTCATGCCGATGGCCTTCATCAGCTGGATCAGACCGGCCGCCAGGCCCAGGCCGGCGCCGAGGCCGATGGTCGAACCGAGCACCGCGAGGATCAGCGCCTCGATCAGCACCGAGCGGTTCACCTGCTTGCGGCTGCCGCCGATGGCGCGCAGCAGCCCGATCTCCCGGGTGCGCTGGGCGACCAGCATGGAGAAGGTGTTGATGATCAGGAAGCCGCCGACCAGGGCGGAGATCAGCGCGAAGCCGAGCATCGCGTTCTTCATGAAGCCGAGGAAGGAGCCGACGTCCTTGTTGTTCTCCGCCTTCTGCTCCGCCGCGGTCTTCACCTGGTAGCCGCCGCCGAGCGCGCCGAGGGCGTCCGCCTTCAGCTGCTCGTCGGTGCGGGTGCCGTCGCCGAAGGCCTCGACCGAGGTGTACGCGGTGGTGCCGAGCAGCACCTGCTGGGCGGTCGCGGTGTCCAGGAAGGCGAGCGCCGCGCCCGGGTTGGTGGTCTTGAAGGTCGCGATGCCGGCGATGGTGAAGTCGTGCTTGCCGCTGCCGGCGATGACCCGCAGCTTGCCGCCGAGGCCGAGGCCGGCCTTCTTGGCGGTGTCCGCGTCCAGCACGACCTGGTCGGCGCCCTGGGGGGTGTGCCCCGAGGTGATCTCCACCGAATTGCGCGGCGTCTCCGTCCAGTTGCCCGTCAGGGTGGGCGCGCCGCTGGTCGGGCCGATCGCCTTGTTGGTGGCCGGGTCGACCAGGACGGCGTCCTGGGTGAACACCTGCCCGACCGCGGTCCGCACCCCCGGGGTGGCGGCGATCCGCTGCACGGTGTCGACCGGGAGGGTCGCCACCTTGCCGCCGGGGGCGTCGTCGTCGCCGTCGATCCCGGCCTTGGCGGGCTGGACGGAGATGTCGGAGGCGGTCGAGGCGAAGAGCCGGTCGAAGGTGCTGGTGGCGGTGTTGGAGAACACCAGCGTGCCGGACACGAACGCGACCGAGAGGACGATCGCGAGCAGCGAGAGCACCATCCGCCCCTTGTGGGCGAGGAAGGTTCTCAGTGAGGTCTTGAGCAGCATGTCCCGGTCCCCGCTCAGCTCGTGCGCTTGCCGTCGAAACGGCGCATGCGTTCGAGGACGGAGTCGGCGGTGGGGGCGTGCATCTCGTCGACGATGACGCCGTCCGCGAGGAAGAGCACGCGGTCCGCGTAGCCGGCGGCCACCGGGTCGTGGGTGACCATGACGATGGTCTGGCCCAGTTCGTCCACCGAGCGCCGCAGGAAGGTCAGCACCTCGGCGCCGGCCCGGGAGTCGAGGTTCCCGGTGGGCTCGTCGCCGAAGATGATCTCGGGGCGGGCGGCCAGGGCCCGGGCTACCGCGACGCGCTGCTGCTGGCCGCCGGAGAGCTGCGCCGGGCGGTGCTTGAGGCGGCCGGCCAGGCCGACGGTCTCGACGACCTGGTCCAGCCAGGCGGTGTCCGGCTTGCGGCCGGCGATGTCCATCGGGAGCGTGATGTTCTCCAGCGCGTTCAGCGTGGGGAGGAGGTTGAACGCCTGGAAGATGAAGCCGATCTTGTCCCGGCGCAACCTGGTGAGCTGCTTGTCCTTCAGGCCGGTGATCTCGGTGTCGCCGATCCAGATCCGGCCGTCGGTGACGGTGTCCAGGCCGGCCAGGCAGTGCATCAGGGTCGACTTGCCGGAGCCCGAGGGGCCCATGATCGCGGTGAAGCGGCCGCGCTGGATGTCGACGTCCACCGCGTTCAGTGCGGTGACCCTGGTCTCGGCCGTGCCGTAGGCCTTGGTCACCTGACGGGCCGAGGCGGCGACGGCGGCGGCGCCGCCGGGAAGCTGGGGGTTGTACACGGCTGCTGCTGCCGTCGTCACTGGATTCTCCTCAGAAGTGGGCCCACCCGTTGACTCCAGCCTCGTCGCTCCCACCTGCCCGCGAAATGGTGCAGGAGAGAGTTCTTGACCGGTAGTCAGCCCCACCCACCCGGTGTGTCCAGGACCCTCCGGTTCACCGGAACCTCGGTCCTGATCCGCACGAGCGGGGATGTGATCCACGTTAGGAGCGGCGAGCGAACCGCTCGTCATCCGCCGGTATGAAGCGGCCCAACCGTAGTTGTACGGGGCGCGGCGCCCCTCCCCCTAGGGGTCGCCGCCACCCTTCTCGGGGTCGGCCCGTACGGGACCGTGCCGCAGGCCCCGTCAGCCGGCGAAGGCCGGAGTGGCGAGCCGCTCCAGCGCCGTCGCGAAGGCCTCCACCACGGGCGTGAGCAGCACGTCCGTCTCGCGCTCGATCACGGTCGCGCCGTCCTCCCGAACGGTGATGTGACGGTCGAGCACGAACCAGCCCTGGGTGATGTGGCCGGCGCCCATCGAGCTGAGCACCGGACGCAGCGCGTAGTCGACGGCCAGCACGTGCGCGGTGGAGCCGCCGGTGGCCAGCGGCAGGACGGCCTTGCCGGTCAGCGCGTACTGCGGCAGCACGTCGAGCAGGGTCTTCAGCAGACCCGAGTAGGCCGCCTTGTAGACCGGCGTGCCGATCACCACGCCGTCCGCCCGGGCGAAGAGCTCCAGCGCGGCGACTATCTCGGGATGGGAGAAGTCCGCCGAGAGCAGGGCGTGCGCGGGCAGACTGCGCACCTCGAACGGGACGACCCGGTGACCTCGGGCTTCGAGCTGCGCGTCGACGTGGCGCAGCAGGCGGGTGGTGCGGGAGGTCGCGGACGGCGAGCCGGAAACGGACAGGACGGTGGCCATGGGTTCACCTCGGGGCAGGAAGCGGGGACGGCGCTACGACAGCGGAGAGCACGCCACGCGGGCGGCGGGAAACGCTGGAGAGGGGTGTGCGGGGAGGAGAGGGTTCGACGGGCGCGCGTCAGCCACGACAGAGCGAACAGGACACACGCTGAAGGTCGACGTGCCGCCGACGCGTGAGGGTCCATCGCTGATCCATGGCAGTCATGCAAACACGCGCTGTTCGAACCGGTCAAGGATCGTTCCGGCTGGTGAACACAGGGTGAGACGGATGGTGAGACGGGCGGCGGGCGGACGGGGGCGGCGGCGGCAGCCGGCGCGGCGCCGTCCGCCACCCTCCGTGGGGCGGCCGTGAGCCCGCCGTGAGCCCGCCCGCGCATCGCGCGGGAACGTGCGGCGGAACGATCCGGCGCGTGCATCAAAACTGCTACAAGGGCCCCGGTGGGGGCCCCGGGGGGAGTCACCGCACCCGGCGTCGGGCATTCTCTCCCACATGAACACGTGGCAGGAGGGCCGCCCGGGCGGCGGTGGCAACGGCGGCGGCGCGTACGGACGCGGCGGTGGCAACGCGGCCGAGCCGCCGCTGCCGGCTGGGCTGAACCCCCGCGGCCCGGGGGCCCCGGCGCCGCGACAGCCGCAGGAGTACGGCCAGGCGCAGCCGCCGGCCCAGGCACCCGGCTACGGGTCCGCGCAGGGCTACGGGCAGCCGCAGTCGTACGGACAGCCCCAGGCGTACGAGCAGCCGGGCGGCCGTCCCGGCGTGCCCGCGCAGGGCCAGGGGGCGCCCGGCGGCCCCGGCTCGCCCGGCGGGCCGATAACCCCGGGCGGTACCCGGCCGCCCGCCGCCCGGCCCTCGCGCTGGCCGCGGCGCCGGATCGTCAAGTGGTCGGTGTTCGGCGTCCTGATCGCCGTCATGGTCACCGCCGTCTCGACCTGGTTCTGGGCCGACTCCAAGCTGAACCACGAGAACGTGCTCGCCGACTACCCCGGCCGCCCCGCCGCCGGGAAGGGCACCAACTGGCTGATCGTCGGCTCCGACAGCCGCAACGGGCTCTCCGACTCCCAGGAGGAGGACCTGCACACCGGCCACGCCGGCGGCAAGCGCAGCGACTCGATGATGATCCTGCACATCGGGGACGGCGGGAACACCCTGATGAGTATCCCGCGCGACTCCTGGGTGCCGATCCCCGAGCACACCGGCGACAACGGGAAGCCGGTCAAGGCGACCACCTCGAAGATCAATTCGGCCTTCGCGTCGGGCGGCGGCAAGCTGCTCGCGCAGACCGTCGAGCTCAACACCGGCCTGCGCATCGACCACTACGCCGAGATCGGCTTCGCCGGCTTCGTGGGCATCGTGGACTCGGTCGGCGGTGTCGACATGTGCATCGACCAGGACGTCAAGGACAAGGACTCCGGCCTCGACCTGAAGGCCGGCTGCCAGAGCCTGACCGGCACCCAGGCCCTCGCCTTCGTGCGCCAGCGCCACCAGATGGCCGACCAGGACCTCGGCCGGATGCGCAACCAGCAGAAGTTCCTCGGCGCGCTGGCCAAGCAGGCCGCCTCCCCCGCCACCGTGCTGAACCCGTTCACCTTCTACCCGCTGGTGGACTCCGGCCTCGGCACCCTGATCGTCGACGACGACGCCGGCCTGACCGACCTCGGCTCGCTCTTCCTCGCCATGAAGGACGTCAACGGCGGCGACGGCAAGAGCATCACCGTCCCGATCGCCAACCCGGACTTCCGGACCAACACCGGCGAGTCGGCGGTCAAGTGGGACAGCGCCAAGGCCAAGCAGGTCTTCGACGCCTTCAAGAACGACACCGCCGTACCGGACGTGAAGTGACACCGCCGGCCTCCGTGAGGCGCTGCGACGGGCCGGCCCCCATGAGTGGATGTCACTCGTCACCGCGCTGATCCACCGCCGCCGTCACCGCCTGGGGCTGCGGGAGGACGCCTTGCGGCCGGCCGGCCGACGCCCGGCCGGCCGCACCGCCTAGGTATCCTCCGGCCGAGGTCGGGCGGCGGGCGCCGGGGGCACCGGCAGGCGGTCGAGGGTGATGCCGAAGTGCTCGCGGTAGGCGGCCAGGGCGCCGGCCTCGTCGAGGTCCTCCTCGGTGCGCACGCCGTCCGGGCCGGTACGGATCAGCCGGACGCCGCCGAGGGTGATCCGGCCGCCGTCCCGGGTGAGCCGCGAGCAGGTCGACGAGCGGGTGAAGTGGGAGTCCGGCGAGGTGGTCTGCCACCAGCAGGTCGGCACGAAGTCGGCCAGCCGGTGGGGGCGCAGGCCGAGCCGGTACTCCGGCCGGCCGTCCAGCAGCACGTCGAGCTCGTCGTCGGCGTGCGGGACCAGGGTGAACTCGCCGCCGGGTTCGCGCTGCGGGCCGCGCTCGTCCAGGCGCAGCGGGAAGTGGCTGAACCGGCCGAAGCCGACGTCGGCCAGCCAGGGCTCGGCCAGGTCGACCCGCAGGGCGAGGTGGTCGAACGGCGGGCCGGGCCGGTCTCCGTCGAAGGCCCGGGCGCCGAGCAGGTCCACCCGGTAGCCGAGCGCCCGCAGCAGCTCGGCGAACAGGCCGTTGAGTTCGTAGCAGAAGCCGCCGCGGCGCCGGGTGACGAGCTTGGCGAACAGCGCGCCGGGGTCGAGGACGACGGGCTCCCCGAGCCCGATGGCCAGGTTCTCGAAGGGCACGGTGCCCAGGTGCGCGCGGTGCAGCTCGGCGAGGGCGGCGGGCGAGGGCCGGCCGGGGCGCGGCAGGCCGATCCGCGCCAGGTAGGCGTCCACCTGGGTGTCGGTGAGGCCGTCGACGGCCGGGGGGTGATCCACGGTGTCCATTCCAGCGGGCCGGCGGGGAGCCGGGCCATCGGTCGTTGGACGTAGGGCTCAGGTCGCGCGGCCGGTCGTACCGGGCCGGGACGTGGGGGGGGGGGGGGGGGGGGGCCCCCCCCCGCCCCCCCCCGCGCCCCCCGCCGGGGGGGGGGCGGGGCCCCCACCCGCCCGGCCCGGCGGGGGGTGTTTGCGACGGGGGGGGGCGCGG
>NZ_JBVHHE010000051.1:0-26089 GCF_055561235.1 Kitasatospora sp. NPDC022856
CGCCGAATCCAACTCCGACCCCACCTGATCGACGGATGCCTGACCGCCACCGGCCTGACTCTCAGACCACCGACCCCACCCTGAAAACCTCAGTAACAGCCAGTCAACAGGTGTGTGCCTGCAGTAAGCACGGTAGAGACACCCCGGAACCTTGAAACCCTTGAAACCTGGCCCGGGGGCACCCATGGCAACACGCGAACGAACACCGAACCGCAAGCTCGCCGCCCTGGTTGCGGAGACGCGCTGGAGCAACGGCGAGTTCGCCCGTGCGGTGAACCGAGCCGGCACCGAGGCCAAGCTCCGACTGAAGTACGACGAGTCCGCCGTCTCCCACTGGCTGTCGGGCACTCGGCCGATGACCAAGTACCAGTCCGTAGTACTGGAGGCCCTCACGCGCAGACTCGGACGGCCTGTCACCGTCTTCGAAGCCGGATTCACCGACCAACCCGACGTTCGGCCCCGGCCCACGGATACCGTGGCGGGACTGATCGATCTCGGGAGCATGGACATGGACCCATCGCGAAGGGGCGTGCTCGGGGCGGGCCTGTACTCGGTCGCCCTGACCGTCCCCGGCTGGCCGGACATCGTGGGACGGCTCGACCGAATCAGGACCAACCCGCACACGCGGATCGGCATGGCCGAGGTCGAGACGGTGAGAGCCATGACCGAGCGGATCAGTGAGCTGGACGACCAGTTCGGGGGCCGCACCACCCGGCCGATGGCCGCCGCGTTCATGGTCAACAACATCGCCCCGTCCTTGCAGGCCGACGCCTCGGACACCGTCCGACGGGCCATGCTCTCCGCCGCCGCCGATCACCTCTACCTGACCGGCTACATGGCTGTTGACGAGCGCCTGGACAAGCTCGGCCAGAGCTACTACATGAAGGCTCTGGAGCTGGCCGGTGCGGCCGGCGATCATCTGACGTACTGCACCACCCTTCGGGGAATGAGCGTCCAGGCCGTCGAACTCGGCCACGGCGCCGCCGCCCTGCGCTATGCGGACGCGGCGTCAGCCGCATCCCCCGAGGCCGGACCCCGGATGCGTGCCTTCCTCGCCGGGCAGCAGGCCCATGCCCTCGCCCAGACCGGAGACCGTACCGGCGCGCTGGCGATGCTGAGCAAGGCCGAGATCGCGATGGAGAAGGCGGAGTCCAAGGCCACCGCCCACGGGTCCTACGACCCGGCGTCCCTCAACTACCACGTCGCGCAGGTCAACTACGAGCTCGGCGACAGGGAGACGGCGATCCGCGCACTTGAGCGCTCCGAGAAGGTACGACCTCTGGTGTACCGGCGGGCCAGGGTCCGACACCGTTCAATGCTCGCCGAGTGGCGACTTCAGGCCGGCCGACTGGAGGAGGCCGTCGGCGAGTGGCACCGCGCGCTCGACGACTTCCCTCACATCCAGTCGGGCCGGGCCGACGACCGCTTCCGCGCGATGCTCTCCGCCCTCCAACCTCACGCCAGGAACCCACACGTCCGAGAGTTGTACGAACGCGCCCGACCGATGGCCGCCGCCCGCCCTGTGTGCCCTGGCGATGCGCTGGGCGGTGTGGCACTGCCTGCCAACCAGCGGCTCGATCAGGCCATTCCGGTCGGTGCCGGCACGGAAGCAGTGCCAAATCGCCACTCCGAAGCCACCCGCGCCGACGAACCTGCCTGCAGGCCCCGTCACCGCAGCTATGACAGAGGGCCCGTGTGCGCCCCCGGCTACGCGGAGTGGTGCCCGGCGGCCTCCGCGCCGGCCGGGTGACGGGGTGGGCGCAGGTCCTGGGCGAGCAGGGCCGCGCCCAGTGCCGCGGCCCGGCGGCCGAGGGCGGAGGCGACGATGCGGGGTGGGTCCGGGGAGGTCAGGCGCTCGGACAGGGCTTTCCGGAGCGGGTCGAGGTAGGTCTGCCCGGCGAGGGACAGGGGGCCGCCGATGACGATCCGTTCGGGGGCGCTGTCGCCGACCGCGGCGGCCAGGACCTCGGCGAGGCCTTCGACGGCCTCCTGCCAGATGGCGGCGGCCGTCCCGTCGCCCGCCGCGGCCCGGGCCTGGACGTCTCTGGCGGTCACGCGCGCCTCGCCGGTGGCGAGGCGGTAGCGGCGGGCGATCGCGGCGGCCGAGGCGATCGTCTCCAGGCAGCCGCTCCCGCCGCAGGGGCAGGGGTCGCCGCCCGGGCGGACCACGACGTGGCCGAGTTCGCCGTCGCCGCCCGGCGCGTGCCCGTCGAGCACCATCGAGGCGGCGATGCCGGTGCCGACCGGGACGTAGAGGAAGGAGCGGCACGAGCGGCCGGCGCCGAGCCGGGCCTCGGCCAGGCCACCGGCGCGGACGTCGTGGCCGAAGGCCACCGGTACGTCGAGTTCCTCGGCCAGCCAGCGCCGGACGGGAATCTCGCGCCAGCCGAGGTGGGCGGCGAAGACGGAGGTGCCGGTCGCCTCACCGACCAGGCCGGGCACCGCGATGCCGGCCGCCGACGGCGCGTGGTGCCGGGCGAGGTCGGCGGCGTACTCCAGGACGGTCTCCAGCACGGCGTCCGGTCCGCGGTCGGCACGGGTCGGCCGCCGGCCGCTGTGCACGAGCGAGCCGTCCGGCGCCATCGCGACGGCCCGGATCTGTGCGACGCCGACCTCCAGCCCGATCACCACGGCGCTCGGGACCTCGGCGCGGTGGGTCACGGGGTTCTCCGCAGCCGTGATCTCCACCTGCTCTCCGTGAGAGAATATGATAACTGCCTAGCCAATCCAATCACAGAGATGCACGATCTCTGGCGGTTCGGTCACTTCGCCCGCGATAGGCTTCACCTGCCGACACGACATGTAAGGGAGAGACCATGGGGACGCACGAGAGGTGGACGCGTCTGCTGGAGATCCTGGGCGACCGGGGCCGGCTGGAGGTCGGCGAGGCCGTCGAGCTGCTGAGCGTCTCCGCGGCGACCGTGCGTCGTGACATGGACGAGCTCGCGAACCAGCAGCTGCTGGTGCGCACCCGCGGCGGCGCGGTGCTGAGCGGTGTCGCGTACGACCTGCCGCTGCGCTACAAGACCGCCCGGCAGGCGAACGAGAAGCTCAGGATCGCCAAGGCCGCGGCCGCGCTCATCCCGCCGGGGGCGGTGGTCGGCCTCAACGGCGGCACCACCACGTCGGAGGTCGCCCGGGAGCTCGCGACCCGGCCCGACTTCGCCGAACACAGCAACGGAACCGCGCTGACCGTCGTCACCAACGCGATCAACATCGCCAACGAGCTGGCCGTGCGCCCGTACGTGAAGACGGTGGTCACCGGCGGAGTGGCCCGCCCGAACTCCTACGAGCTGACCGGGCCGCTGGCCACCATGGTGCTCCAGGGCCTCGCGCTCGACTACGCCATCCTCGGCGTCAACGCCGTGGACGCCAAGAACGGCGCCGCCACCCACGACGAGGGCGAGGCCAGCGCCAACCGCGCCATGGCCGAGCGGGCGGACAAGGTGATCATCGTCGCGGACGCCACCAAGATCGGCCGCCGCGCCTTCGCGCAGGTCTGCGCGGTCAACGAGTTCACGGTGCTGATCACCGACAAGGACGCCCCGGAGGAGATCGTCGAGCAGCTGATCGCCCAGGGCGTGGACGTGCACTCGGTCTGACCGCCCCCGGCACCGCGACCTTCGAAGGGGCCCGGCAGCCGCCGGGCCCCTTCGCGTGCGACCGCCTCAGGACTTCGCGCGGAGCGTCGGCAGATGGCCCGCCCCGGCGACCCAGACGCCCTTCTGCATCACGGCGACGACGTCGTGGGCGGCGTCCAGCACCACCAGGTCGGCCTGCTTGCCGGTCTCCAGCGAGCCGACGCAGTCGCCCAGCCCCAGCAGTCGGGCGGGCACCGCGGAGAGCGACCGCGAGGCCTGCTCGGGCGTGAACCCGTCGACCGTCACCGCCCGCTTGAACGCCCGGTCGAGGGTCAGCGTGGAGCCGGCGATGGAGCTGCCGTCGGCGAGTTCCGCGACACCGGCACGGACCCGGATGTCCAGTGGGCCCAGCCGGTAGGCGCCGTCGCCCATGCCCGCGGCGCTCATCGCGTCGGTGACCAGCGCGATCCGCCCGGCGCCGACCGCGCGGTGGACGAGGCCGACCACCGCACGGTGCAGGTGCACGCCGTCGTTGATGAGCTCGACGGTGACCCGGTCGTCCTCAAGCAGCGCGCCGACCGGCCCCGGGTCCCGGTGGCCGAGGGCGGGCATGCCGTTGAAGAGGTGGGTGGCCACGGTGGCCCCGGCGTCGATGGCGGCGCGGACCGTGCGGTAGTCCGCGGCCGAGTGGCCGACCGCCGCGACGACCCCCGCGTCCACCAGGGTCCGGACGGCGTCGAGTCCCCCGGGCAGCTCCGGCGCGAGGGTGACCATGCGGGCGTGGCCCTTGGCGGCGTCCAGCAGCCGGCGCAGCGGTTCGGGGGCGGGGTCGCGCAGCAGGGCGGGCGCGTGGGCGCCGCACCGGCCGCGGGCGATGAACGGACCCTCGAAGTGGACCCCGGCCAGTACGCCGTCCTGGGCGAGCTCGGCGAGCACGGCGGCCTGGTGGCAGAGCTCGTCCAGCTCGGCGGTGACGGTGCTGGCGACGGTGGTGGTGGTCCCGTGCAGGCGGTGGAACCGCGCGGCGGCCATCACCTCCTCGCCGTCGGCGGAGGTGTACGAGGCGCCGCCGCCGCCGTGGACGTGCAGGTCGACGAAGCCGGGCACGACCAGGTGGCCGGTCAGATCCACGTCACCGGGTTCGGGAGTGCCCCCGAACCCGGTGATCAGGGCTCCTTCGACCGTGAGGCGTCCGCCGTCGACGGTGCCGGTGGCGGTCACCAGGCGAGCCCCGGACAGGGAGGTGCGGGTGGCGGTCATGCGGTGCCCGCCGGGCCGTGGGCAGCGTTCGCGTGGTCCATGGAGCCTCTCTTGCGGCGATCGTGCGGCGAGGAGCAGGGCGGCCCCGGGAGGGCGCTGGGCGCGGCAGATCTGCACTCTTGTGCAGCTCTCGCGGGCTCTGCGATCAGATCACATCATTGTGGATGAGCCGAAAGTTGCACGCAAGGGCTCCCGGGGGCCGGGACGGGCGGGCTGCCGGCGGGCAGCGCAGTCGCCGGCGGTCCACCCGGAGGCGTCCGCAGGTCCCGGGTGGCGGGCCTGGTCTGCGAGGTGTCCGACGGGAGCAGCACCGCGCCGCACCTCCGCTGGGCCGCCGCCACCGACGAGGGCGGCCGGGGCATCTTCCTGATCGCCCAGCTCGCCCACCGCTGGGGCGCCCGGTACACGCCGAGCGGCAAGGTCATCTGGTCCGAGCAGCCGCTCCCCGGCGGCGGGCTGACGCCGCCCGCGCGCCCGACGGCGGCGGGCCCACGGACCACACCCCGCCGCCACGGGAGCGACGGGGGCCCGAGGGCGACGGGGCCGACGGGGGCGCGCAGCGTCCGGCGGTCAGGGCCGGCAGGATCCGCACCGGGGCGGCTCCGCCCGCGGGGCGGGGACGAACAGGCCGAACACCGTGTCGGCGACCACCCCGAAGTCGCCTCCCCCCAAGGCTTTACGGTCGCCGCCGGGCGCCCGCGGACCGACGGCGGGGTCCAGCAGGGCGGGGGCGGGCGCTTCGACGACCGGCGACGGATGGACGTCGGTCACGGCCGGCCCCCCTCGCCCGTGCGGACGCCGGAGGACCGGGCCGCTCCCCCGGGCTCGCTCCACTCCGCCAGCTGGACGTCGATGCCGTTGGGGTCGAGCACCCCGAACGTCCACGCGCCCCACGGCTGCAGGGTCAGCGGCGCGGTCACCTTCACCCCTGCCGCTACCAGGCGGGCCGCCTCCTCCGCGATGCCGGTGACGGTGAACGACACGTAGCCGTCGAGCGGCGGGTTCGGTGCCACCGCGAAGTCCGACAGGACCAGGGTGATGTCGGTGGCGGCGTCGTCCCGTTCGAGCTGGACGAAGCCGTCCGTGCGCAGGACTTCACGGAATCCGAGGTGCTCGGTGAAGAAACGGCTGGAGGCGGCCGGGTCACCGACCACCAGCGCCACGGTGGTGGACGTGATGTTCATGCCGTCCAGCCTGGTCGCCGTGCCGGGAGCGAACAACGGCGATTCTCGCAACGATCGTTAACCCCCGGCTTCACGATCCGGTCGGGCCGAGCGGCCCCGCCGCGGAAGGCGTGCCGTGGACCCCAGGAAGGCGCCCCGCCGTTCGCCGAGTACGTCGCCCGGTTCTCGGCGCCCCGAGGCGCTCCGGGCATCCGGCGGACCACCCGCCCGACCGGTCCGCCGGGCGGACCCTAGAAGGCGAACACGCCGAGGTCGCGGACGGTGGCGGCGAGGGCGCGGATGGCGTCGTCCTCCGCCTCCGTGCGCCACACGAGGGCGAAGGAGAGCGGGGCGAGGTCGGTGATCGGCAGCCAGCGGACGTCGGGCATGCCCCAGTACCGGGTGACGTGGCTGGGGAAGGGCTGGACGATGTCGCCCATGGCGACCAGGTCGATCAGTTCGGAGGAGTGCGTCACCTGGTACGCGCGCTCGATCGGGCGGCCCTTGGGGGTGGTGAAGGGCAGGTACCCCTCCTCCCAGTAGTCCAGTCCGATCCGGCCGCTGCCCTGCGGGAAGTCGGCGAGGTTTTCGAGCCGGACCGACGACCGGCCGCCGAGCGGGTGGTCCGCCGCCACGGCGAGGATGCGCGGGTCGGTGAACAGGGTGGGGCCGACGGTCAGATCGGGCTCCTCGACGGGGAGCCAGGCGACGAAGACGTCGCATTCGCCGTCGCGCAGCTTGCCGAACGGGTCGTCCAGGACCGACAGCCGGACCTGCAGCTCCCACTGGGGGTGGCGCTTGCGGAACGTCTTCCAGTACACGTGCAGGTCGCCGACGTTGAACGGCATCATCAGGACCCGCAGCCGCCCGCTCACCCCCTGGGCGGCCATCCGGGCGCGCTCCAGCGAGTCCTGGAGGCCCTGGTAGCACGGCCGCAGGTCGTCCCGCAGCTGCCGGCCGACCTCGGTCAGCCGCACCGTCCGGCTGGTGCGCTCGAACAGCATCGCCCCGACGCTGCGCTCCTGCTTCCTGATCGCTTGGCTGACCCGGGCCGGGGAGATGTGCAGCCGCTCGGTGGTCCGGCCGAAGTGCAGTTCCTCGGCCAGCGCCAGAAAGATCTCGATGTCCCGCAGCTCCACCAGCGTCCCCCGATGCTCCCCGTGCCGATCTTCCGATCGCCGCGAAGTCTACGGCGCCCGCCCCCTGGCCGGTATGACGGGCGGCCGCCGCCGGGGGCCTCGGACCTACGCTTCCGGCACCGGGCGGACGCGCCGTCGCGGCCCCTCCCGGCGACGACGACACGGGGCCGCCTGGCGTGATTGATTGTGATTCGTAAGTCCGATTTCCGAGCATGGGCGCGCAGTGCAGCTGACTCGTCACGGCGTGTATCGCAATGACACGTCAAGGGTCGATAGTGGGTGTCGCATTGACAACGGTCTGGCAACAGGGCTGGACCGGCTCGAACGGCTGATGAACACTGATCCATCAGAAGACGCCACAAGATGATTCATTCCTGCTAGATTTGCGCATATTCGCGCAGCAAGTCGCAGTCTCTCCGTCGGTCGAGCAGGTCTGACGACGGTCCTCCCAGAAGCCCGGATGCGACGTTCCGTGGCTCGAAGAACACGTCCGGCACCCGGCATCGCCCCCGGGGCCAGAGGAGGTCTCCCATGAAGAACCGCGCGCTCACGCTCCTGTCCGCCTGTACGGTCGGCGCGCTCGCCCTCACCGCCTGCGGCAGCAGCGGCGGCGACAGCGCGTCCGCGGACGGCACGGTCACCCTCAAGCTGGTGGCGGCCGACTACGGGGACAAGGCGAGCAACAGCTCCAAGGCCTACTGGGACGACGTCGCCCAGCGCTTCCAGGCCGCCAACCCCAAGATCAGGATCGATGTCCAGGTCGTGAACTGGAACGACATCGACAAGCAGGTCAAGACGATGATCCAGAGCGGCAACGAGCCCGACATCCTGCAGACCGGCGGGTACGCCGACAAGGTCACGGACGACCTGCTCTACAAGGCCGACGACGTCATCTCGATGGCCACCAAGGCCAACCTCATCTCCACCTTCGCCTCGGCCGGCGAGGTCAACGGCGTCCAGTACGGCATACCG
Source organism: Kitasatospora sp. NPDC022856 (assembly GCF_055561235.1). Lineage (NCBI taxonomy): Bacteria > Bacillati > Actinomycetota > Actinomycetes > Kitasatosporales > Streptomycetaceae > Kitasatospora > Kitasatospora sp. NPDC022856. Next base: position 8,116 of record NZ_JBVHHE010000051.1, read on the forward strand.
TTCGTCTCCTCGGCCCGCGCGTTCTTCTACAACAAGGCCCTGTTCACCCAGGCCGGCATCACCGAGGCCCCCAAGAGCTGGGACGACGTCAAGAAGGACGCCGAGCTGATCAAGGCCAAGGTCCCCGGCGTCACCCCGTACGCGCTCCCCCTCGGCCCGGAGGAGGCCCAGGGCGAGAGCGCGATGTGGGAGTTCGGCAACGGCGGTGCCATCACCGACGATTCGGGCAACTACACGCTCAACAGCGCGGCCAACGTCGACACCTTCAAGTGGCTGAAGACCAACCTGGTCGACCCCGGCCTGACCTACGCCAACCCGGCCACCACCGACCGCAAGACCGCCTTCGCGGACTTCGCCGCGGGCAAGGCCGCCATGCTCAACGGCCACCCGTCCCTGATCCAGATGGCCGCCGACGGCAAGGTCGACTACGGCGTCGCACCGATCCCCGGCAAGGACGGCGCGCTCAAGTCCACCCTCGGCGTGGCCGACTGGACGATGGCCTTCAAGAAGAACGGCCACAAGGAGCAGATCAAGCAGTTCCTGGACTTCGCGTACTCCAAGGAGAACACGCTGAAGTTCGACGAGCTCTACAACCTCATGCCCGTCACCCAGGACACCCTGACCGAGATGACGGCCAGCGGCAAGCACAAGGACCTGGAGCCGTTCTTCGCGCTGCTCCCGCAGGCCAAGTTCTACCCGCTCGGCAAGACCAGCTGGGACAGCGTCTCCGCCGAGATGAAGAAGACCATCGGCACCGCCGTCAAGGACGACCCGGCCAAGGTGCTGGGCGACCTCCAGAAGAAGGCCGAAGCCGCGGCCGCCGACACCAAGTAGGCGCCCCGGCCCCCCCCCGACCGCGGGGGCGGCGGACCGCCCTGACTCAGCCCCGCCGCCCCCGCACCACCACCGTCCCGCTCCGTGCGGCACCCAGGCCGCACGCGCACGGAAGGCGCCTCCGGTGTCCCTCAACCCCTCCCGCACCAAGGCGGCCGGGCCGGCCCCCAGCCCGAAGGCCTCCCGCCGACGCGGCCTCGACCGGCTCGGCCCGCTCCCCTGGATCGGCCCCGCCGTCCTGCTGATCATCGCCGTCGTCCTGTGGCCCGTCTACGAGATGGTCCACACCTCGTTCCAGCGGATCAGCACCAGCGGCTTCGTCCGCGGCTCGGCCGGCTTCGACAAGTACCGCAAGCTCTTCGACGAGACCGACCTCGGACACGTCCTGACCGCCACCGTCGTCTGGACCGTGGTCGTCGTCAGCATCACCATGGTCGCCTCACTGGCCCTCGCCCAGCTGTTCAACCAGCAGTTCCCCGGCCGCCGCCTCACCCGCTGGGCCCTGATCGCCCCCTGGGCGGCGTCCGTCCTGATGACCGCCATCGGCTTCAAGTGGATGCTCAACCAGACCGCCGGCGTCCTCAACACCGTGATGGTCGACCTCGGGATCATCGACGGCCCCAAGGACTGGCTCGGCGACCCGTCCACCGCCTGGCCGTGGATGATGTTCGTGGCGATCTTCGTCTCGCTCCCCTTCACCACCTACACCCTGCTCGCCGGTCTGCAGACCGTGCCCGCGGAGCTCTACGAGGCGGCGGAGGTCGACGGCGCCGGCACCTGGCGCACCTACCGCCTGATCACCCTGCCGCTGCTGCGCCCGGCCTTCCTCGTCGGCGTCGTCATCAACCTGATCAACGTCTTCAACTCCTTCCCCATCATCTGGGGCATGACGCAGGGCGGGCCGAGCAGCGACACCGCCACCACCACCGTCTTCATGTACCAGCTGAAGAACACCGACATCGGCGAGAGCGCGGCCATGTCCGTCGTCAACTTCGCCCTGGTCGTCGTCATGGTGCTGCTCTTCCTCAAGGTCAGCCGCTGGAACGAGGAGGAGAACCGATGACCCAGCAGACCCTCACCGAGCCCCGTACCGCGCAGCGCCGGCGCCGGGCCGCCGCCCCGGCCGCGCGCCTGCCCCACCGGCGCTTCCGCCCCCGGACCATGGTCATCGCGGCCACCGCCTGGCTGCTGGCCGCCGTCTTCCTGCTGCCCTACGCGCAGATGGTGATCACCGCGCTGCGCCCGGCCGACGAGCTGCGCGACAACACCTACCTCCCGGAGCACTTCGCCTGGTCCAACTTCGTCGACGTCTGGCGCGAGTCCAACCTCGGCTCGAACCTGCGCGTCACCCTGCTCGTGGCCGGCGGGTCCACCGTGCTGGTCCTGCTGGTGGCGCTGCCCGCCGCCTACTACACGGCCCGGATGACCTTCCGCGGGCGCAAGCTCTTCCTGCTGCTCGTGCTCGTCACCCAGATGTTCCAGCCGACGTCGCTCCTGGTGGGCCTCTACCGCGAGTTCTACCAGCTGGACATGCTCAACTCGGTCTGGACGCTGATCCTCTGCAACGCCGCCTTCAACCTGGCGTTCGCGATCTGGATCCTCAGCGCCTACATCGGCTCCATCCCGGTGGCGCTGGAGGAGGCGGCCATGATCGACGGTCTGAGCCGGTTCAGGGCGCTCCTGCGCGTCACGCTCCCGCTCGCGCTGCCCGGGGTCGTCACCGCCGTGATCTTCACCTTCATCGCGGCCTGGAACGAGTTCGTCATGGGGCTGACCCTGTCCACCGTGCCGGACAGCCAGCCGCTCACCGTCGGCATCAACAGCTTCGTCGGCAACTACACCGTGCAGTGGAACTTCCTGTTCGCCGGGTCGATCGTCGCCATCCTCCCGGTCGTCGTGCTCTTCGCCTTCATCGAGCGCCAGGTCGTCTCCGGACTGACCGCCGGCTCCGTGAAGTAGCCCGCCGCCCGCACCGCCGACCGCCGAGGACCGGCGGTCGGCCCGCCGCTTCGACCACCCCCCGAGGACCAGGGAGCCCACCGTGCCCGAGAGCAGTACGAGAGCCCGTCACCCCGTCACATCGGAGGCGCGCGATGGCTGACCGCGGCCGGCCCGACGAGTGCGTCATCGCCCTGGACGTGGGCGGCACCGGGATGAAGGGGGCGCTCGTCGACCGGCGGTCGGGCGTCCTGCTCACCGAGCGGCGCCGCACGCCCCGGGCGGCCGGGCCCGAGGCCGTCGTCGACGCCGTCACGGCGGCCCTGCGGTCCCTCGCCGGCCAGGCCGCGGACCTCGGCCTCACCGTCCGCCAGGCCGGTGTGGTCGTCCCCGGCATCGTCGACGCCGAGCGGGCCGTGGCCGTCTACGCCGCCAACCTCGGCTGGCGCGACCTGCCGCTGGCCGCCCTGCTCGAAGAACGCACCGGACTGCCGGTCACGCTGGGCCACGACGTACGGGCCGGCGGCCTGGCGGAGGTCCGGCTGGGCGCCGCGCGGGGCGCCCGGGACGCGCTGTTCGTCGCGATCGGCACCGGCATCTCGGCCGCGATCGTCCACGACGGCCGGCTGCTGACCGCCGGCGGCTACGCGGGCGAGCTCGGCCACCTCGTCGTCGAACCGGACGGCCGGCCGTGCCCCTGCGGCGCCCGGGGCTGCCTGGAGACCATCGCCTCCGCGGCGGGGATCGCCGCGGCCTACAGCGCCCGCACCGGCCGGCCCGTCCACGGCGCCGCCGAGGTCGCCGCCCTGCTCGCCGAGGGGGACGAGGCCGCCCTGGCCGTCTGGCAGCGCGCCGTCCACGGGCTGGCGACCGCGCTCACCACCGCCGTGACGCTGCTCGCCCCCGAGGTCGTCGTCCTCGGCGGCGGGCTCGCCGAGTCGGACGGACTGCTGCTGGACCCGCTGCGGGCCGGCCTCGACCGGAGGCTGACGTTCCACCGGCGCCCCCGCCTGGTGGCGGCCGCGCTGGGCGACGAGGCGGGCTGCCTCGGCGCCGGGCTGCACGCCTGGGACACGGTGGACCGGCTGGGAACCGCGCTGGGCGCTCCCGCCCGTCGCTGACCGGGCCGCCCCACCGTACCGGCACCCCCTCCGGCCCGGACGGCGAAGGCCGGAGCCCGCTCCCGCCGGCCCCGCGCCGCTCGCTCGGCAGGCCCCGGCGCGGCCCCGGCGCGGCCCCGCGGGGCCGCGGGTACCCGCGAGGATCCCAGGTGCCTCTGCGATCAATGTTGTCGCAAACACTCACTCTTGACTCATGGATAGTCACGCCCTCCGAGACGTCGAACGGCCTCGTTCGGCGATCGCCCCCCATTCCGCGCGCCGGCGATCGCCCCAGCTCACGAGCCAACTACCGGCACTGGGGCGATGGATGGGCAGTCAAGGGCGCATTGCGAGGGAACTTTTGCATGCGCACTTCAAAGTCGGCATCGGGCCGCACTACCCTGGTATCAAATGCTTGAAGATGCTTAAATGTGCATCATCTAGCTCAGCTTTCATCAGATGATCTTGAAAGGGGTCAGCAATGACGCACGTAGAGGCAGAGATCGCCGACCAGCCCCAGTGCTGGGCGCGCGCGGCGGCACTGGCCGCGGTCGGCCACCCCGCCCTGCCCGGAGCGGGCGAGCGGGTCGCCGTCGTCGGGTGCGGGACGTCGTACTTCATGGGCCAGGCGTACGCCGCCCTGCGCGAGTCCGGCGGCCAGGGCGTGACCGACGCGTTCGCCGCGTCCGAGTTCCCGACCGGCCGCTCCTACGACCGCGTGATCGCACTCACCCGCTCCGGCACCACGACCGAGGTCCTCGAACTGCTCGACGGGCTGCGCGGAAAGGTCCGGACCAGTGCGGTCACGGCGGACCCGAACACGCCCGTCATGTCGGCCGCCGACGACGTCGTCGTCCTGGACTTCGCCGACGAGCGGTCCGTCGTGCAGACGCGCTTCGCCACCACCGCGCTGACGTTGCTGCGCGCGCACCTGGGCCTGCACACCGAGGCGGTGGAGGAGGACGCCCGCCGCGCCCTGGCGGAGCCCCTGCCGGCCGGCCTGGTCGAGTGCGGCCAGTTCACCTTCCTGGGGCGCGGCTGGACGGTCGGCCTGGCCAACGAGGCCGCGCTGAAGATGCGCGAGGCGGCCCTCGCCTGGACCGAGTCGTACCCGTCCATGGAGTACCGCCACGGCCCGATCAGCATCGCCGCGCCGTCCACCGCCACCTGGATGCTCGGCGACGCCCCGGTCGGCCTCGCCGAGCAGGTCGGCTCGACCGGTGCCCGCTGGATCGAGGGCCGGCTCGACCCGCTGGCCGAGCTGGTCCGCGTGCACCGCCTCGCCGTCGCCGTCGCGGCGGCCAAGGGCCTCGACCCCGACCAGCCGCGCAACCTGACGCGCTCCGTGATCCTCGCCGACGCGTGACCCCCACCGTCCAGGTCACCGCTTCCGGGCGCACCGCAGCGGCAGGGAGGCAGCCGTCGTGATCGTGACCGTCACGCCCAACCCGGCGCTCGACATCACCTACACCCTCGCCGCGCTGCGGCCGCACGAGAGCCACCGCGTGGAGACCGTCCACGAGCAGGCCGGTGGCAAGGGCGTCAACGTGGCCCGGGTGCTGCACGCCCTGGGGCGGCGGACCACGGCGGTCCTGCCGCTCGGCGGCGCCGCGGGCATCGCCGTCAAGGCCGACCTAGACCGGTCGGGGATCGTCCATCTGACGATCCCGCTCACCGGCGCGGCGACCCGGCGGACGATCGCCGTCGTGCACGACGGCGACGCCACGATGCTCAACGAACCCGGGCCGGAACTGTCCGCGCTCCAGTGGACCGCGCTTTGCGCGGGGGTGGCGAGCCTGGTGCCGGCCGCCCGGGCCCTGGTGCTGTCCGGCAGCCTGCCCCGGGGCGTTCCGCCGGGCGGCTACGCCGAGTTGGTGCGGCTCGCCCGCGACCGGGGCGTCCCGGTGATCCTCGACGCCGCCGGCCCGGCGCTCACCGAAGCCCTCGACGCCCGGCCGACGATCATCAAACCGAACGCCGCCGAACTGCGGGAGGCCACCGGGACGGACGATCCGCCGACGGCCGCCCGGGCGCTCGTACGGGCAGGCGCCGGGACGGTCGTCGCTTCCCTGGGACCGGACGGGCTGCTGGCCGTCGACCCGGCCGGAGCCTGGCGGGCCTTCCTCCCGGCGGACGCCGGCATCAGCGGCAACCCCACCGGAGCCGGGGACTCCGTGGTGGCCGCCCTCGCCGTCGGCCTCGCCGAACGCGCCCCGCTGCCGGTCGCGCTGGCCCGGGCCGTCGCGCTGTCGGCCGCCACCGTCCAGGCCCGCTACGCCGGCCTGTTCGACCGCGACGGCTACCGGCACCTGCTCCCCCAGGTCCAGGTCGTCCCGGCCTGACCACCCACCCTCACCCCGAGAAGAGTCCGCCATGCCTCTCAGCACCACGGGCGAACTGGTCGCCGAAGCCGCAACCCGGCGCGGCGCCGTCGCCGCGTTCAACGTCATCACCCTGGAACACATCGAGGCCGTCGTCGCCGCCGCCGAGGCCACCGGGGAGCCGGTCATCCTCCAGGTGAGCGAGAACGCCGTGAAGTTCCACGGCGGCCGCCCGCACCCGATAGCCGCGGCCGCCGTGAGCGCCGCGCGCCGCAGCGGCGCCCGGGTGGCGCTGCACCTCGACCACGTGAAGAGCGAGGCGCTGCTCCGCGAGGCCGCGGACTGCGGATTCAGCTCCGCCATGTTCGACGCCGCGCACCTGCCCTACGGGGAGAACGTCGCCGCCACCCGCCGGGCCGCCGACTGGGCCCACGCCAACGGCCTCTGGCTGGAGGCCGAACTCGGCGAGGTGGGCGGCAAGGACGGCACCGGGCCGCTGAGCGCCCACGCCCCCGGGGCCCGCACCGATCCCGACGAGGCCCGGCGCTTCGTGGCCGAGACCGGCATCGACGCGCTCGCCGTCGCCGTCGGCAGCTCGCACGCCATGACCACCCGCGACGCGACGATCGACCACACCCTGCTCGCCGCGCTGCACCACGCCCTGGACCTCCCCCTCGTCCTGCACGGCTCCTCCGGCGTCAGCGACCCGGAACTCCAGCGCGCGATCCGGGTCGGTATCAGCAAGGTCAACATCGGCACCGCCCTGAGCATCGCCATGACCGGCGCGATCCGTTCCCACCTGCGCGGCGACCCCAACGGCGTGGACCCGCGCCACTACCTCGCGGCCGGCCGCGAGGCCGTCACCGACACCACCGCCCAGCTCCTGGCGACCGTCGGCGCGGCGGACCGGGGCGGCGTCGCGGTCTCCAGCGGCTGACGGACGGCGGCCGGCCCGGCCCGTGGACCCCGTGGACGGCGGGACCGCGCCAGAGGGCGCACCGGACAGGGCCGCGACGGCCGGACAGGCCGTCGCGGCCCCTCGGCGTGCTTCCCCGCCCCGGCCTCCTCAGGCGCCCGCGTCCACCCGGCGCTCCGGCGCGCTCGTCGGGTCGAGGAAGATGCCCTCCAGGGTCAGATACGCCCCGCCCTGGGCCGCGTTGGAGAGCCCGAGGGTGGAGGCGGCCACCACGACGCGCTCGGCGGTGGGCCTGATCCGGCGCTCGTCGAGCACCCGCTGCACGGCGTCGACCAGATAGCGGCCGAAGACCGCGAAGTACCCGCCGAGGACGATCCTCGGCGGGTTCAGCACGTCCACCAGGATGCCCAGCCCGAGGGCCAGGTCGTCCGCGATCAGGGCCAGCGCAGCCAGCGTCCGCTGCTCGCCCCGGTCCGCCCGCGCCAGCAGCTCGTCCAGGCGCTGCGCGAGGTCGACCGACCGGTCGTGCACTCGGTCGGTGCGGTCGGCAGCCGCGTCCAGGAAGGCCTGCAGGCCCACCGCGGTCTCCCAGCAGCCCGTCCGGCCGCAGGCGCAGGGGCGCTCCCGGCGGTCGACGTGCATGTGCCCGATCTCGGAGCCGCGCAGCAGCTTGCCGCCGGAGAGGCTGGCGCCGCCGACGCCGATCCCGCCGGTGACGTAGACCAGTTCGCGGACGTCGTCGGCGGCCGCGCGGAGGTACTCGGCCAGCGCCCCGGACTCGGCGTCGTTCGCGAGCAGGACGGGCGGGGCGGCCGGGCCGAGCCGCGCGCGCAGTTCGGCGGCGGCCGGCACGTCGCGCCAGCCGAAGTTGGTGGCCACCAGGACGGTGCCCGACCCGGCGTCGACCTCGCCCTGGGTGACCAGGGTGACGCCCGCCGCGCTCATCCCCCGGGCGCCGATCTCGCGCAGACAGGCGCGGACCATCCCCGCGACCTCGTGCAGCGTCTCCTGCGGGCTCAGCTCCGGCAGGTCGATCCCGCGCCGCCGCTCGTGGACGACGGTGCCGCTCAGATCCACCGCCAGCACGGTGATGTGATCGACGCCCAGCTCGGCGCCGACCCCGCAGACCCAGCGCCCGTCGAGCGTGACCATGCGGTGCGGGCGGCCCACCGCGCCCGCCCGGTCCAGCTCGCCCTCGCGGACCAGGCCGCGCTGGATCAGCTCGGTGACCAGCACCGAGACGGTGGCCTTCGGCAGCCCGGCGACGGCGGCGATCCGGGTGCGCGACTGCTCGCCGCTCTCCCTCAGCAGGCGCAGCACCAGGCCCAGGTTGTTGCGGCGCATGGACCCCTTGTCGGCGGCGTCGGGGTAGCCCGCCATGATGCCGGCGGCCCCGGTGGTGCCACTGCCCCGTGCTTCCTGCACTGTCTCTCCTGTTCCCGAGGGTGCCGACGGCGCCCATGGTAGTTGTCGCGGCGATCGGAATAACGGCCTTGCCGGCGCCGGACCTTGACAATACCCACCTTAGTTCAGACACTAGCCGAACTAACAAGCCCGAGGGTGCGGCCTCCCCCCAGGCCCCCTCCACCGCTTGTCCCCTGGAGAGGAATCACACGATGGGCAGAACCTCGACCACCACCCGGGTCCTCGGCACCGCCACCGTGGCGGTGCTGGCCCTGACCGCCACCGCCTGCGGCAGCGGCTCCGAGAGCACGGCCGGCGGCTCGTCCGGCAGCTTCGCCTACTGGTCGATGTGGCGGGCCGACGAGGCCCAGGCCAAGGTGATCAAGGCGGCGATCGACCAGTTCCAGACCGACACCGGCATCAAGGTCGACATCACCTGGGCCGGACGCGACGTCAAGAAGAAGATCGGCCCGGCGATCGCCACCAACCAGGCCCCCGACCTGTGGGACCAGGGCGCCGACGGCGTCTACGGGGCGACCGCCCAGGCCGGCCAGGCGCTCGACCTGTCCGACGTCCTCGGCATGGAGGTGCCCGGCGAGGGCAGGAAGGTGTCCGCCGTCGTCCCCGCGAAGTACCTGGACGCCCTGCCCAAGGACCCGGACGGCAGGAACCACTACGTGATCCCGTACGAGATCTCCTCGGGCGCCCTCTTCTACAACACGGCCGACCCCGACATCGCCGCCGCCATGCCGAGCCCGCCGGCGAGCTGGGCCGACTTCCTCAAGGTCTGCGACGCGCTCAAGGCCAAGGGCCGGGCCTGTCTGGCCTCCGACGGCGAACTCGCCTGGGAGAACGGCCTGATCCTGGACTACCTGCTGTCCGCCGGCGGGGTCGGCTTCAGCGCGCTGAGCTCCGACCCGTCCGGCGCGAGCTGGGACGCCCCGGCCGTGCTCACCGCCGCCAGGCAGACCGAGCAACTGGTGAAGGGCGGCCACCTGATCAGCGGCTACGACGCCACCAAGTTCCCCGCCCAGGAGACCAACTGGGCCGCCGGCAAGGCCGCGTTCTACCCGGACGGCAGCTGGGTCACCGACGAGGTGGCCAAGCAGCTCCCCGCGGACTGGAAGATGGGCGCGATGCTGCCGCCCGGCGCCGTCAACGCGGACTCGATGATGTTCGGCTTCGCGATACCGAAGAAGGCCAAGCACTCCGCCGCGGCCAAGAGGTTCATCGCCTACTTCCTGCAGAAGAAGACCCTCGCCGGGATCTCCACCGAGGCCGGGAACATCACGCCGCGCTCCGACATCCCCGCCCCGGCCGCGCTCACCGACATCCAGAAGGCGCTGGACGCCGCGCCCGTCCGCCTCACCTACGACGGCGTGGCCGGCGACTACCCCACCAAGGTCTTCAACCAGAACTTCCTCGACCTCTGGCACGGCAAGACCTCCGCCGAGCAGTTCGTCGCGAAGATGAAGTCCGACCAGGCCTCCTTCTGGAAGAGCCAGGGCTGAGGCGACGATGGCCACCGCACTCCAGGACCCGCCCGCCGTGCGCGGCGGCGGGCGCGCGCAGCCGGTGAACGCCGGCACCTCACCGCTGGAACGCCAGCACCGGCGCATCTTCTGGCCGTTCGTCGGCCCCGCGCTGCTCGTCTACGGCGTGCTGTTCCTGGTCCCGATCGGCTACGCCGCCTGGACCAGCCTCTACAAGTGGGACGGCATGGGCGCCAAGCACTGGCGCGGCCTGCGGAACTACCGGATCCTCTTCGAGGACGCGGCGTTCCGGACCTCCCTGGTCAACACGCTGGAGATCCTCTTCGTCGGCGGCGCGATCACCTTCGCGATCAGCCTGGCGCTCACCCTGGTCCTGCGCGAGATGCGGGCCCGGCTGTTCGCCCGCTCGGTGCTCTTCTTCCCGTGCCTGGTGAACGCGATGGTGTTCGGCATCGCGGCCGGCTTCCTGTTCTCCCCCGACGGCCCGGTCAACACCGTGCTGCACTGGCTCGGCGCCGCGACCCCGCCCAAGTGGCTCGCCACCGACAACCTCTTCCCGATGATCGTCGCCACCCTGGTCTGGACGGCCACCGGCTACTACACCGCGATCATCATGGCGGCGGTCGACCAGATCCCCGAATACCTCTACGAGGCGGCCGAGTTGGACGGCGCCAGCGCCTTCCGCCGGTTCCGGCACATCACCCTGCCGCTCGCCTGGGACGTGATCTCGGTCTGCGCCGTGCTCTGGACGGTCAGCTCGGTGAAGATCTTCGAACTGATCCTGATGTACGGCGGCAGCAACTCCAGCCAGCCCCCGGTCGACACCTGGAACACCGCGATGTACGTCTACGCCGAGGCGTTCCCGCAGACCTCGGCGCCGCAGCTCGGCATGGCCACCGCCGCCGCCCTGGTCAGCCTGGTGATGGTCGGGGTGATCACGCTGGCGCTGCGCCGGCTGATGCGCCGCGCCGCCGTCGAATACTGACCCCCTCAGAAAGGCAACTCCCGTGCGTACCAAGCACAGAGCCGCGGGGCCTGCGATGCGGATCGCCAGAGGCGTGGTGTGGGTCGTCGTCGCCGTCGACCTGCTGCTCATCCTGTGGGTCTTCCTGACCTCGCTGCGCGGCAGCACCGACATCTTCGCCCACCCCTTCGGCCTGCCCACCGACCCGCACCCGGACAACTACGGGCGCGCGCTGGACGACGGCGGCTTCGGCCGGGCCGCGCTCAACAGCGTGCTCGTCGCCGCGCTCTCCTCGGTGGCGGCCGTCGCCCTGGCCGCACCCGCCGCCTACATGCTGGCGCGGCGCCGCACCCGCACCTCCTCGGTGCTGACCATGACCTTCGCCATGGGACTCGGCGTCCCCGGGCAGGTCCTGGTCGTGCCGCTCTTCATCGGCCTGGCCCAGGTGAACCTGACGGACAGCCTGCTCGGCCTCGGCCTGGTCTACGTGGGCCTGGCGATGCCGTTCACCGTCTACCTGCTGACCGGCTTCTTCAGCGGGGTCCCGGCCGTCCTGGAGGAGGCCGCCACCCTCGACGGGGCCGGGCCGCTGCGGACCTTCCTCCAGGTGATCGTCCCGGTCGCCCGGGGCGGACTCATCACCGCCTTCCTGCTCCAGGTCATCGGGGCCTGGAACGAGACCCTCTTCGCCCTGGTGCTCAACCACGGCGAGGACAAGATCACGCTGCCGGTCGCGCTGGCGAACTTCGTCGCCACCGAGCAGCTCAACGGAATGGACTGGGGGACCATGTTCGCCGGCGTCTGCCTCATCCTCGCACCGATGCTCGCCCTCTTCTCCTGGCTGGGCACCCGGATCATCCAGGGCATGACGGTGGGGATCGGCAAATGACCTCCACCCTGCGCACCGGCCTGCTGCGGATCGAGGGCGCGGCCGACCCGGCCGCCGGCTGCCTCCCGATCCTGCGCGGACTGCCCGCCCGCACCGCCGACGACGCCGGGGCCACCGACCCCGAGATGCGCCGCAACCTCGGCTACGGCCGCCCGCACACCCTGCTGCCCTACACCCGGCAGGACCGCTACGACCGCTCCCGCACCACGCGTGAACTGCCCACCGTCGTCCTGGAGAACGAGCACCTCACCGCCACCTTCCTGCCCGGCTACGGCGGCCGGCTCTGGTCCCTGGTGCACCGCCCCTCCGGCCGCGAACTGCTGCACCGCAACCCCGTCCTGCAGCCCGCCAACCTCGCCCTGCGGGACGCCTGGATCGCCGGCGGGGTGGAGTGGAACCTCGGCACCACCGGGCACTGGCCGCTCACCTGCGAGCCGCTGCACGCCGTCCGGACCACCACCGCGGACGGCACGCCGGTGCTGCGGATGTACGAGTTCGAACGACTGCGGCGGCTGGTGCTGCAGATCGACGCCTGGCTGCCGGCCGGCTCGCCGGTGCTGTACGTCCACGTCTGCGTCCAGAACCCGAACGACGCCGAGGTCCCGGTCTACTGGTGGTCCAACATCGCCGTCCCCGAGACCGGGCAAACCAGGGTGGTCGGCCCCGCCGACCACGCCTTCCACTTCGACTACACCGCCGACCTGCGGCACGTCCCGTTCCCCGAGTACGACGGGGCCGACCGCAGCTACCCCGGCCGGCTGCCCCGCGCGGCGGACCACTTCCTGGACATCCCGGACGCCGAGCGCCGGTGGATCACCGCCCTGGACGGCACCGGCGCCGGCCTGGTGCAGGCCTCGACCGACCGGCTGCGCGGCCGCAAGCTCTTCCACTGGGGCACCGCCACCGGCGGCGCGCACTGGCAGGAGTGGCTCTCCGGTCCCGACGCGCCCTACCTGGAGATCCAGGCCGGCCTGGCCAGGACCCAGCTGGAGCACCTGCCGATGCCGGCCGGCGAGAGCTGGTCCTGGGTCGAGGCCTACGGGCTGCTGGAAGTCGACCCGGCCGCCGCGCACGGCGACTGGGGGACGGCCCGCTCGGCCGCCGCGGCCGCGCTGACCACCCTCGTACCGCCCGGCCGCCTGGAGGACGCGCTGTCCCGGGTGGCGGAGTTCGGCGAACCGACGGAACTGCTCGGCGAGGGGTCCGGCTGGGGAGCGCTGGAGATCGCGGCCGGCGCCCTGCCCGCCTCGGCCGCCCGGCCGTTCGGTGACGCGCGGGCCGAACAGCGGCCGTGGGCCGAGCTGCTGGCCACCGGCCGGCTGCCGCTCTGCGACCCGCCGGCCGCCCCGGTCACCGGAGGCCACTGGCGCGAACGGCTGGAGGCCGCCGAGCCGGACTGGCACGTGCTCCACCAGCTCGCTCTCGTGTACCTGTCCGAGGGCGAGGACGACGCCGCCCGCACCGCCTGGAAGCGCTCCGTCGCCGAACGGCCGACCCCGTGGGCGCTGCGCGCCCTGGCGTTCCTCACCGACTCCCCCGAGGAGTCGGCCGACCTGCTGGCCCACGCGGTCCGGCTGCGCCCGGACCTCCTGGAGCTCACCGTCGAGTTCCTCGACGCCCTGGCCGCGGCCGGCCGCCACCGGCAGGCCCTCGCCGTCGTCGAGAGCCTGACCGGGAGCGCCCGCCGGCACGGCCGGATCCGCCTCGCCGAGGCGAGGGCGGCGCACGCCCTGGGCGACCAGGACCGGGTGCGCCGGCTGCTCGCCGAGGGCATCCAGGTCGACAACATGCGCGAGGGCGAGGACTCGCTGGACACCCTCTGGCTCGCCGTCCACCCCGGGACGCCGGTCCCGCCGGTCTACGACTTCCGGATGTCGCAGACCTGACCCCCGACCTCCGCCCCGCCCCGGCGGGGCGGAGCCGCGGCGGCTCTCCCTCCGCCGCCGCGGCCGCGGACCGACCCCGGGTCCGCGCACCGCAGTACGCCCCCACCCCCGAAGGAGTGCTCGTGCCATCCCTTCCCAGAACCCTCGTGGCCACCCTCACGGCCGCCACCCTCACCCTGGCCGGCGGCGCCCTCGCGGCCCCACCCGCGTCGGCGGCCCCCGCCGTCACCGGCTACACCGTCAGCGTCGGCTCCACCGGCCGCTACCCCACCCCGACCGACACCACGGCGGCCCCGTACACCGACAAGGACGGCACCTTCTACTTCCAGCAGTCCGCGGCGCTGTACGGGGCCACCGACCCGCGTGAGTGGGAGTTCTTCACCGGCGCGGACTTCGACTCCGCCACCAGGTCCGCCGCGATCAGCGACGCGGTGAACCCCGCCAACCCGCAGGACGCGAACAACAACACGACCTGGCGCTGCAACAACAGCCCCACCGGCCGGGAGTCGAGCTTCGCGCCGAGCGGCTCCGGCTACGCCCAGAAGAACTACTGCGACCTCACCGGGGTCTGGGTCGACCCGGACACCGGTGACTGGTACGGCCTGGTGCACAACGAGTTCACCCCGCAGCCCTTCGGGGACGGCCTGCACTTCGACGCGATCGACTACACGGTCTCGACCGACCAGGGCCGGACGTGGACCATCAGGAACCACGTCATCACCTCGCCGTACAGCACCGTACGCGGTGACACCGCCGCCTTCCCGAACCAGACCTACGACTACGGCGACGGCGACCCGCGGCTCTTCGTGGACACCGCCTCCGGCTACTTCTACGTCTACTACGGCTCGCGGATCGTCGACAAGGGCGGCAGCTGGAAGGCGTTCTACGAACACGTCGCCCGGGCACCGATGTCCGCCAAGATGGCGCCCGACTCCTGGCAGAAGTGGTACGACGGCGCGTGGTCGCAGCCCGGCGTCGGCGGCCGGGAGAGCAACATGGTCCCGGTCGACGCGGCCAGCAGCACGGGGTACACCCCCGTCGCCAAGGAGTACGACCCGGCGAACACCGGCACCGCGGCCCAGCAGATCGCCGCCGGGAAGATGCCGCCGACCTCGCCGCTCTTCGTCATGGACATCACCTACAACGCCTACCTCGGCCTGTACATCGGTGAGCCCCAGGCGGTCAACCAGGACGGCACCTCGCCGCAGTACCTCTACGCGACCGACGACCTCGCGACCCAGAAGTGGTTCCCGATCGGCGACACCGGCAGCTACCACACCGCCTCGTGGTACCGCTGGTTCGTCGACAGCGCGAACCGGACGAACTCGACGATCGTCGGCAAGAACTTCCGTGCCTACTGCGCGTTCGGCTGCTCGGCGGGCGCCTCCGGCGAGTACGTCAACCTCGGCATCACCTCCTCGGCCCCCGCGCCCGCGCCCGTCGACCCGGCCAAGACCTACCGGATCGCCAACGGAACCGGCCGGGTGCTCGCCCAGGTCTCCGGCAGCCAGGCGACCACCTCGACGGCCGCCGCCGGCGGATCGGGCCTGGAGTCGTGGAGCTTCGCCCCCACCGGCGACGGCGCCTACCGGGTCGTCAACTCCGCCACCGGCGGCCTGCTGGGCGTCGGCTCCACCGGCAAGGCCGACCGCGCCTGGGGGACGGCGCCGACCGTCACCGCGGCCGGACCGGGCGGGCCCGCCGTCGGCCAGCAGTGGTTCGTCATCCCCGGCAAGACCGCCGCGGGCGCGTCGACCGGCGCCTTCCGGCTGGTCAACCGCTACAGCGGACTGGTGCTCGGCATGACGTCCGCCGCCGGCGCGCTGACCGGCACCACGCCCACCCGCAGCTGGACCGACACCACCGGCAACCCCGTCGGCGGCGGCGCCACCGCGGCCGACCAGGTGCTGACCCTGACCGCCACCGGTGACACCGGCGGCTCACTCGACGGGATCCACACGCTCACCACCGGAGGCAAGGCGCTCGACGTCCCCGACCACTCCAAGACCCAGGGCACCCAGCTCGTCACCTGGACCGCCAACGGCGGCACCAACCAGAGCTGGACCTTCGCCCGGCAGTCCGACGGCAGCTACCGGCTCACCAACCGCGAGTCCGCGCTCTGCCTGGACGACAGCGGCGGCTCCACCGCGGCCGGCAACCCGATCATCCAGTGGGCCTGCACGGGCGCGACCAACCAGCGCTGGATCCTCACCCCGGTGAGCGGCGGCTACACCGTCGCCTCGAAGGCGAGCGGCCTGCTCCTCACCACCGCCGGCACCGCCAACGGCGCCCTGGTGACCCAGCAGCCGGACACCGGGTCGGCCCGGCAGATCTGGTCCGTCAACTAGGACTGGTCCGCCGGGGCTCCGGCCCCGCGGGCGGCAGCCTGCGGGGCCGGAGCCGGACCGGCGTCCGCACACCGGCGAGGACGACGGCGGTGCCACCCCCACGCGTGCACCAGGAGGCCCACGACATGATTCAGGACACCCGGCCGCCGGCGGCCCTCCTGGCGGAACAGCGCCGCCGGCTGATCCACACCAGTGTGCGGGAGCACGGCACCGCCGTCACCGACCAGCTCGCCCACGAGTTCGGCGTCTCCGCCGCCACCGTCCGGCGTGATCTGTGCGCGCTCGCCGAGCAGGGCCTGCTGCACCGGACCCGCGGTGGAGCCGTCCGCTCCGAGGCCGCCCGGGGCGGGGACGGACGCCGGGTTCCGCCGGACACCGGCCCGCTGCCGAACCTCGACGTGATCGCCCGGGCCGCCGCCGCGCTGGTCCGGCCGGGCGACGTCGTCGGCCTCGGCGCCGGCCCGGCGACCTACGCCGTCGCCCGGCACCTGACCACCGTGGACCACCTGGCGGTCGTCACCAACTCCCTCCGGATCGCCCGGGTCTTCACCCACCCCGCCGGTCCGCCCGGGGTGGCCCCGACCGCCGCCGTCACGCTCACCGGCGGCCTCCGGACGGCCTCCGGCGCCCTGGTGGGCCCGATCGCCGACCAGGCCGTCCGCTCGACCCGGCTGGACCTGCTCCTCCTCGACTGCCGCGGGATCACCCGCCGGGGCGACCTGACCCTCGCCGACCTCACCGAGGCGGCCACCCAGCGGGCCTTCCTGCACGCCGCCCGCCGGGTGGTGCTGGTCGCCGACCGCTCCAGATGGAGCAGCGGCGGGCTGGCCGTCTTCGGCACCCTGGACCAGGTCGACGTCCTGGTCACCGGCACCGACCTGCCCGCCGCCCAGCGGGCGGCCGCCGCCAGACGGGTGGGCACGCTGCTCGTGGTCGACGCCGCCGGAGGCGCGTCCGCCGTCCGGCGCTGAGCGGAAGGCACCGGGGCGCGGAACGCGGGGCACCGGCCCGGCTCCCCCCTCGGGAGCCGGGCCGGTGCCGCCGGGTCGGGGCGGTCGGGACCCTCAGGCGACGAGCTTGATCACCGCCTCGGCCGCGGCCTTGCCCGCCGCGGAGACGATCGCCTTCACCAGGTCGCCCAGGGCTCCCGTGACGCCGGCCGCGAGGGTGTCGGTGCCGTCCAGGGTGGCCTTGAAGGTGCCGTTGAGGATGCCGTCCCACTTGGCGGTGATCTGGGGGTTGTTGCCGACGAAGGTGAAGTCGTCGTTGCGGTCCGGGGTGCCGAAGGGCAGTCCGGCGACGGTCCCCTCGGTGTGGCCGGAGCGCTGGAAGGTGAACACCGTGCCGTCCGGCGTCATGACGGCGGCCGAGATGGTGTAGTCGATGTTGTCGAAGCCGCTGTCATGGGCGTGCGTCGTGAACGAGTAGAACCCGTCCTGTCGCATCACGACGTGCGCCGAGCCTCCGACGGCGATGTCGGTCGTGACGTCCTGGTCGAAGTTCTTGCTCGACGTGTCGTACCAGAAGTGGTCCCGGACGGAGGCGTCGCCGCCGACGAACCACAGCTCCATGCTCCCGGGGATCCGCGAGACGGCCGCGACCCCACTGGTGATCGAGGCGCTGCCGGCCGGGGCCAGTTCGAAGCCCTGCCAGGCGCCGCCCTCGTACCAGTACCGGTCCTGCACCGACCCGTTGGGCCCGACGAACCACACCTCCATGCTCCCGGGGATCCGCGAGACGGCCGCGACGCCGGTGTGGGTGGAGGCGCTGCCGGCCGGGGCCAGCTCGAAGCCCTGCCAGGCGCCGCCCTCGTACCAGTACCGGTCCTGCACCGACCCGTTGGGCCCGACGAACCACACCTCCATGCTCCCGGGGATCCGC
>NZ_JBVHHE010000051.1:26187-26450 GCF_055561235.1 Kitasatospora sp. NPDC022856
GCGAGACCGCCGCGATCCCGCCGGTGGGGGCGGCGCTGCCGGGGCCCGAGAGTTCGAAGCCCTGCCAGGCGGCGCCCTCGTACCAGTACCGGTCCTGCACCGACCCGTTGGCGCCGACGAAGAAGACCTCCATGCTGCCCGGGATCCGCGAGACCGCCGCGATGCCACCGGTGGGGGCGGCGCTGCCGGGGCCCGAGAGTTCGAAGCCCTGCCAGGCGGCGCCCTCGTACCAGTACCGGTCCTGCACCGACCCGTTGGCGCCG
>NZ_JBVHHE010000051.1:26548-39706 GCF_055561235.1 Kitasatospora sp. NPDC022856
CGACGAAGAAGACCTCCATGCTGCCCGGGATCCGCGAGACCGCCGCGATGCCACCGTTGACGGAGGCGCTGCCGGCCGGCGCCAGCTCGTAGCGCCGCCACGGCGACCCGTCGTACCAGTACGCGCCCTGGACCGAGCCGTCCTGGGCGACCCACCAGAGCTCCATGCTCCCGGGGATCCGGGAGACCGCGGCGACCCTGCTCGACACCGACGCGCTGCCGGCCGAGGAGAGCGTGAATTGGTTCCAACTCATCTGGGAACTCCCGTAGTTCGCTGCAGAAGCGACGGACCGGAAGGCTCCCGGCCCGCTCCGCGCGGGGCGCTCTCCGGTCTCCCGGGCCGAGCACCCCACCGCGTGCTCCCACGGTAGGAATCCGCCGGGGCGAGGGCATGAGGCCGTGGTCCTGCCTGTGTCCCGGGACCAGTGCACCACCCGGGCCCGCACCGCCCTGGGACACCGGCCCGGGCCCACCAGGGCCGCCGGGCCGCGGTCCTGACGGTCAGTGGTAGTAGCCCGCGACCACCGCCCGCACCTCGTCGTACAGGGCCGGACCCTCCTGCGGGACGGGCGGCCGGCCACTGCCCGGCCGGATGCCCAGGAGCTGATCGTTCGACAGGGCGAACACGACCCGCCGCAGCCCCGCCTGCTGGACGGCCGCCTCGCACATGGAACACGGCTGGCAGCTGGTGTACATCGTGGTCGCCGCCGCCGTGGCCGCGTCCAACTCCCGTGCGGCCCAGCGCGCCAGCTTCAGTTCGGGGTGCGCGGTGATGTCCCGCTCGGTGCGGGTCGTGTTCCGCTCCTCCGCGAGCACCGCGCCGTCCGGGCCGGCCAGCAGCGATCCGAACGGCGGGTTGCCGCTCGCGCGGGCCTCGGCCGCGAGCGCGATCGCCCGCCGGAGGAGGGTGTGGTCGTCGGGGACGGTCATGACTGCTCCGTAGGGGTGAGAGGGGGCTGGATGTGCGCGGCCACGGCGGCGAGTGCCTGCCAGGCCGCCTGCGGACGGCGGGTCTCGCGCGGGTCGCCGTGGTAGGGGTCGAGGACGACGGTGTCGGCGCCCAGCAGCCGGAGCCGGTCGAGGTCGGCCATGACCTGCTCGATCGTGCCCTCGCCGGCGAGCCGCTCCGGTCCGGTGACCGGCTCCGCGGTGAGCCGGAGCGCGATCCGGGGGGCGAAGGCGGGGACGGGGCGCCGCTCTTCGGCGGCGAGCTCCCCCAGCCGGGCCACGGATCCGCGCAGCATCGGCAGGGTGCAGCGCAGCGGGTGCCAGGCGTCCGCGAACCGCACCGCGCGGCGCAGGCCCGCCTCGCTGTTGCCGCCGACCCAGAGCGGGATGCGCGCGGTCCCGTAGGAGGCGGTGTCCGTCCAGGCCGCCCTGAGGTCCGCCAGGTGGGCGTCGGTCAGCCGCCCCCGCCGCTCGAACGGGACCCCGAGGGCGGCGAACTCCTGCCGGGCCCAGCCCACCCCCACGCCGAGGACCAGCCGGCCGCCGCTCAGATCGTTCAGGTTGGCCGCCATCCGGGCGACGAGCAGCGGGTGCCGGTACGGGGCGATGAGGACGGTCGTGCCGAGCCGGACCCGGCCGGTGACACCGGCCAGCCAGGACAGCGTGGTGAACGGCTCGTAGAAGGGGGCGGGGTAGCGCTCGGCGACATCGGGCGTGACGGCCACGTGGTCCGAGACCATCAGCAGGTCGAAGCCCAGGTCTTCCACCGTCCGGGCCCAGTCGCGCAGGACTCCCGGGTCGGTGCCCGGGCCGAAGTTGGGGACGTTGATTCCGATCTTCACACCGCACAGGCTAGCCAGGCCGGACCGGCCGTCAGAAGGGATTCCTGCCTGTTCAGGGGGGCTCCAGCCGTGGATTCACCGGTAATCTGAGGAGATGACCGAGACTCTCGACGCGACGGACTGGGCCATCCTGACCGAGCTCCAGCAGGACGGCCGGCTGCCCTTCACGGAGCTGGCCCGCCGGGTGAACCTGAGCGCGTCGGCGACGACGGAACGGGTCCGGCGACTGGAAACGGCCGGGGTGATCACCGGTTACCGCGCCGAGGTGGACCTGGAGCGGACGGGGCATCCGGTGCTGGCGGTCGTCCGGCTGAAGTACCCGGGGCCGGGGACGCGGCACGAGCCGCTGCGCCGGCTGGTCGGCGAGCGTCCGGAGATCCTGGAGTGCCTGCGCACCACCGGGGACGACTGCTACGTCCTGAAGGTGGCGACCACGTCGATGGGCCATCTGGAGGGAGTCGTTGACGCGCTGGCCCAGCTGGGGAGCACGACCACCAACCTCGTCCTGAGCCGGACGCTGCCGTTCCGCGGCCCGCGCGTACCGCGCGCGGACGGCGGGCCGCTCTGAGTGGTCACGGCCGAGGGGGCGCGGGGCTCGGGTGGTACGGGTCAGGGCTCGTAGCCCCTTGCCCAGGTGCCAGCCGTTGACGAAGATCTCGGCCCGGTACCGGCGGGACGGGTCGTCGGTGAGGGTCAGGCCGAGCGAGGTGTCCTGCCCGGCGGGCAGGTCGAGCGGCACCGTGGTGGTGTACCAGGAGACCCCCGGGGTGGTGTCGCTGGCGGGCAGCCGGGTGGGGGTCCAGTCCTTGGTCGGGTAGCCCGGCAGCATGTAGCCCGCCCGCTCGCCGTGCAGCCCGCCGACGGCCAGCGGGCCCCGTACGGGGTCGACGGGGGTCTCGCCGCCGAGGTTCCCCTGGAGCCGCCAGGTCACGGCGCCGGGCGGGATCACGCATCCGAACCTCCAGGTTCTCGACCGGCCGGAACATCCCCACCGAGCGGGCGGCGCCCGTAGCAGTCCGGTGACACGGAATGATCCATTCCGTCGACTGTTCGTACTACCTTCGATCATGCACAGCACCGCCGCAGCCCGGCCCCCACCAGGGAGGGAGCGGACAACGTGCCCGTCCTCACCCTTACTTGCACGGGAGAACCCGGATGTCCCTCAAGACGACCCGCCGCGCGTCCGCCGTCCGCTCGCTGGCCGGCACGGTCCTGACCACCGCCCTGCTGGTGTCCGCCGCGACGGCCTGCTCCTCCTCCCCCGGCACCGCCGCCGGCACCGCCGCGCCGACCACCGCCGCGACGGGGGCGCCCGGCGCGACCGGTACCCCCGGCTCGACCGGCACCGCCGCGCCGAGCACCGCACCGAGCACCGCGCCCGGCACCGCGAAGCCGACCACCACGCCCACCGCGCGCCCGACGACCCCGCCGGCCGTACCGCCCAAGGCGACGTCGCCCGGCCACACCCAGACCCTGGTGGACGGCAGCACCGCCGAGATCCAGGACCTCGGCAACCAGAACTACCGCGCCAAGATCGTCAGCCGCGGCTCGGTCCTGGCCACGCTGGAGACGAACAACAGCGACACCGGGCTGGACGCCAACGACATGTTCGTCGTGCTCTCGATGGACGGCCAGGTCCACTCCTGGATGGGCGGCGCGCAGCAGGGGCCGGGCACCTTCAAGCTCGCGGGCGACTGGACGGCGAAGGTCACCAAGGTCGGCGAGCTGCACTACCGCGCGCAGATCCTCGGCATGGGGAACGAGGAGGTCGGCACCCTGGAGGCCAACCAGCAGGACGACGGCGCCGTCGCCAACGGCGTGTACATCGTGCTCAGCACCGGCGGCCGGATCAGCGCCCACATGTGAGCCGCGCCCGGGCCGGCCCGCCGTCGGCGCCCGGCCCTACCCGAGGTCCCGGCCGCAGCGCAGGTTCCACCGCCCCGCGCGCCCGGACAGTTCGGTGACCGACAACGGACGGACGTCGAGCCGCCAGAAGACCGCCGGGGGCAGGCCGAGCGCGTGCACCACCGCGGCCCGGACCACCGCGGGCTCGGCCACCACCAGCACCCGGCCGGCGTCCCCGGCCCGCCCGTCCAGCCAGCCGCCGACCCGGGTGACCAGGGCGGCGACCGACTCCCCGCCGTGCGGCGCCGCGGCCGGGTCCGACATCCAGGCGGCGAGCGCCGCCGGGTCGGTGGCGGCGACCTCGTCGAGGCTACGGCCCCGCCAGGCCCCGACGTCCAGGTCGGCCAGGTGCGGAGCCGGCTCGGCGCCGAGGCCGAGCGCCTCGGCCGTCCGGCGGCAGCGCGGCGCGGGCGAGGTGAAGGCCCGGGCCGGTGCCGGCAGGGCGCAGGCCGCGGTACGGGCGGCGGCCAGGGCCGCCTCGTCCGGCGGGCCGTCGTCGCCGAAGCGGGCCGAGCGCAGCTCGGACCCGATCACCGGTGCGACCAACATCACCCGTACCGTCACCCGACGTCCTCCCTGCCCGGAACCGCACTGTCGCACGCATACGGACGGAAGCCCGCTCGCGCGCTCGCGCCGGTCCGCGCGCCCATCACCCCCGCAACGCCCTTGGCGGCGCTCCCGCGACACGGTACCGTCCCTGCGACAACTGAAGACGACGGTGTGTGGAAGACCGGTGAGAAGCCGGCACGGTCGCGCCACTGTGAATCCGGAGCCTGGAGTACGTACGGGCCCCGGCGAGTCAGACCCGCCCCCGTCGTCCGTGCTCCACCGAACGGGACGCGTGTTCCCAAAGGAGGTCGGCCATGGCTCACCCCATCGCCCCCGCTGCCAGTGCCACACCGGCCATCACCCCCATCTCGGTCAGGGCGATCCTGCCCTGGGCCGTCTTCTTCGGCATCCTGCTGATGGCACTGCTCTACTTCGTCGGCGCCGAACAGGGTGCCACCTCCCTCATCTCCGGCGAGGACGTGCACGAATGGGTGCACGACGGTCGCCACCTGCTCGGTTTCCCCTGCCACTGACCGAGGGGAACCGAACCGTGAACTCAGCGACCGTCAGATCCCTGCTCGTCCGCGGCATGCTGGCCGGCCTCGCCGCCGGTCTGCTCGCCCTGCTCGTCGCCTACCTGCTCGGCGAGCCCCGGGTGGACGCCGCCATCGCCTACGAGGAGGCGCACGCCGCCCACGGCGCCGACCACGGCATGGAGGTGGAGATCGTCAGCCGTGCCCTGCAGTCCACCGCCGGGCTGGCGACCGGTGTCCTCGTCTACGGCGTGTCCTTCGGCGGGACAGCCGCCCTCGCCTACAGCTTCGCCCTCGGCCGGGTCGGCCGCTTCACCCCGCGGGCGACCGCGGCCCTGCTGTCCGGGGTCGCGCTGCTCGCCGTGTACGTGGTGCCGTTTCTCAAGTACCCGGCCAACCCGCCGTCGGTGGGCGACCCGGAGACGATCGGCCAACGCACCACGCTGTACTTCCTGATGATGGCGCTCAGTGTGCTGTTGGCGGTCGCCGCGGTGATCGTCGGCAAGCGTCTCGCCCCGCGCCTGGGCAACTGGTACGCCACCGTCGTCGGCGTGCTGGGCTTCGGGGAGGCCGTCGGCCTCGCCTACGTCCTCCTGCCCGCGATCAACGAGGTGCCCGAGGACTTCTCGGCCACCCTGCTCTGGCAGTTCCGGATCTCGGCGCTCGCCATCCAGCTCACCCTCTGGGCCACCTTCGGCCTGGTCTTCGGCCACCTCGCCGAACGGCTCCTCGCCCCGAAGCCCGCGACCACCGCGGCGCCCCGGGAGACCGCGCAGAAGGCCGCCGCGTCCGCGCTCTGACCAGCACCGGCACGGCGACCCGCACGAACGGGGCCGGCGGAGACGACCTTCCGTCGTCCCCGCCGGCCCCGTTCGCATTCGATGGCAATGCGCCCATCCCACCACTGAGTTGACGCGCCGACGGCTTCAGTCGGGGGGCCGGTCATGACCGCGGGCGGGTGAGGTCCGGTTCGTCGTCCCACCGCACCGGTGTGGCGGTGCCCGCGAGCCAGTCACGGCGCAGGACGGCGTACCCGACGCTGTCGTGAGCCGGGCCGTCGCCCGCGGGCCAGGCCTCCCGGTAGTGCGCCTCCTTGACGTAGCCGCAGCGCAGGAACGTGCGACGCATGGCCAGGTTGTCCCGGCGGGTGGTTCCCTCGACACGGTTCACCTGCGGGAACTCGTCGAACAGATAGCGCGTCAGCCAGTCCAGTGCCCGGCTGCCGAGACCCTGGCCGCGGTGCGGTGCGGCGAGCCTCAGGTCGAACACCGGGGTCTCGTCGCCCAGGTCCTCCAGGCGGATCAGGCCGACGTCCCGGCCGTCGGCGGTGATCCAGAACGTCCGGGTCCGCGGGCCGTCGAACAGGCCGTCCGCCACCCACCGGCGAGCCTGGTCGGCGTGGACCCGGGCGGTGCTGTGGAACGGCCAGTCGTGGCCGCCGAGGAAGGCGACCAGCGCGTCCGTCTCGGCGGGCCGGTCGGGCAGGGAACGTCGGTAGGTGATCTCCACCGGGGCACCCTACGCGCGGGAGGCGCCGGGCTCCCAGGCGTTTTCGACGGGACAGCGGCCCGTCCGGCCTCACCGGCGGCCGGACTCCGGTCCGACAGCCGGGCGGGCGGTCAGCACGCGGGTGGTGCTGCCGTCGTCCTCCTGGATGTCCCGGACGTGTGCGAAGCCGATCCTGGTCAGCAGGGTCAGCGAGGCGCTGTTCGGCGCGGCCACCGTGGCGTGCACCTCGGGCAGCCCGAGGGTGCCGAAGCCGTGGCCCACGAGGGACCGGGCCAACTCCGTGCCCAGCCCGGACCCCCACGCCGCCGGAGCCAGCGCGTAGACGATCTCGTGGCCCCCGACCGCGTCGGTCGGCTTGATCTCGGCGTGCCCGATCAACGCGCCGTCCCGGCGGACGGCCCAGACGTCGAAGAGGTCCTGCGCGTAGACCTTGGTGAAGATCCGCCCGAACAGGGCCCGGTCCTCCTCCTCGGAGGCGGGGCCGTCGCCCATCCACCGCGACACCCGCGCGTCCTGGAACAGGGCCACGAAGGCCTCCTCGTCCTCGGGGACGTAGCGGTCGAGGAGCAGCCGCTCGGTGCGCAGGATCGGGGTCTGCCTCATGGACGGCGACGCTACCCACCGGACGCCGCACCCGGCAAACCACTTTCCCGGGCAGGTGAACCGGTGGGCGGGTCGGGCCGTAGGCCGTGCTGACCCTGCCTTCCCCCGGGGCGGACCCACCGCCGTGGACCACGCGGCCTGACGGGCCCTCCGGGGCCTCCGGGGCTTCCGGGGCTTCCGGGGCTGCCGGGGCTGCCGGGGCTGCCGGGGCTGCCGGGGCCTCCAGACGGTCAGAACCGGGCCGGCAATCGGCGTGATGGGCTCACCAGGATCTTGCGTCCCCGTCCGGCCTCGAAGCCGGCGGCTTCGGCGCACCCCGGCTTCCGCGCCGTAGCGAGCCGCTCGCTGCCGAGGGCCCCGGGTGCACCCTCTAGGCTCGGTGGGTCGGAGATCAAGGAAGAGGGCGACACGTGGGCGGCTGGGACAGGGCACTGGACGCGGCCGGGGTGGCCGACCGCGGGCTGCGCGAGGACTACGGCCGGCAGCGCCGGCAGGTGACGCGGTACAAGCCGGAGGCCGTCCTGGCCGCCCGGCACCTGCTGCCCGCCCGGCTCGTGCCGCACGTCATCGCGGCCACCGCCTACATGCACCGCACCGACACCCTGCTCGACAGCGGCCCGCTGGACGGCCGGAAGGCGGCGTACGCGCGCTGGGAAGGGGAGGTCGCCGACAGCCTCGCCGCCGGCCGGACCGACGACCCCGAGCTGCGGCCGCTGCTGAACACCGTCGCCGCGCACCCAGCCCTGCGCGACCGCGCGCTGGAGCACCTCGCCGGAGCCGTCGCCGACCTCGACTTCACCGGCTTCGCCACCGAGGCCGACTACCAGCGCTACCTGGACGCCTACTCGTTGCCCGCGTTCATGGTCGTCGCCACCCTGCTCGGCCCGGACGGCGACCAGAGCGCCTACCGCAGCGCCTGCCGCACCTTCATCGACGCCAGCCAGCGTCTGGACTTCGTCAGCGACCTCGCCGAGGACCTCGCCGACGGCCGTCTGACGATCCCCGAGCAGACCCTGGCCCGGCACGGGGTGACCCGCGCCGATCTGGAGCGGGGCGAGAACCTCCCGGCCGTCCGGGCGCTGGTCACCGAACAGCTCGACCTGGTCGACCGCACCCTCGCCGAGGGCCCCGCCCTGATCGCCCTCGTCCCGCCCGCCCACCGGCCGATGGTCCGCTGCATGATCGGCCTGGACGAACTGACCAGCGCCGCCGCCCGCGCCGACGTCCCGGCCCTGCTGCGCCGTTCGGCCGGACCGCCCAGGCCCGCCGCCCTCCGCCTGCTCGGCCGCGAGTACCTCCGGGCCCGCCGGGTGCGCGGCTGAGCGGTACCCGACCTGCCCACCACGCCAGCGGGCATTACTGCTTGACAGGGTGCGTAATACTGTAACGCGCACGGGCCCGAGCGCCGGCGGCGCCGGACCGACGGGCCCCTCCCAGCGAGCTCGGAGCACGACATGCACCCCTTCCTCGACCAGCCGGGGCCGCTGGCCTTCGCACACCGGGGCGGTGACCTCGGCCGTCCGGAGAACTCGCTCGCGGCCTTCGAGGCCGCCGTGGCCCTCGGGTACCGCTACCTCGAAACGGACGTGCACGCCACCGCCGACGGCGTCCTGGTGGCCTTCCACGACTCCCGCCTGGACCGCGTCACCGACCGCACCGGCGCGGTGGCCGACCTGCCCTGGGAGACCGTCAGGCAGGCCCGGATCGGCGGCACCGAACCGGTACCGCTGCTGGAGGACCTGCTCGGCGCGTTCCCGGAGGCCCGCTTCAACATCGACGTCAAGGCGATGCCGGCCGTCGGACCGCTGGTCGGGGCGGTCCGCCGGACGAACTCCTGGGACCGGGTCTGCGTCGGCGGCTTCTCCGACAGCCGCCTCTCGGCCGTCCGCGCCGCCGCCGGCCCCCGGCTGGCCACCTCGCTCGGCCCCCGCGAGGTGGCCCGGCTGCGGCTGCGCTCGCTGGCCGGGCCGCTGCTGCGGGGCCCCGGGGCGCCGTTCGCCGGGGTGTGCGCGCAGGTGCCGGAGCGGCACCGGGGCGTGCCGGTCGTCGACCGCGCCTTCGTCCGCGCCGCCCACCGGCTCGGCCTGCCGGTGCACGTCTGGACGGTGGACGACCCCACACGGATCGGGGCTCTCCTCGACCTCGGGGTGGATGGCATCATGGCCGATCGCATCGACGTCCTGCGGGACGTCCTCGGCGAGCGCGGCTGCTGGACCGACGGCAGCACCGGCTCCAGCTCGGTGACAGGAGCCTCATGAGCACCACGGCCCACCTTCCGGACCGCCAGGCGGTCACCACCGACGACCGGGCCCTGCGCCGGACGCAGTTCGGCTGGTACATCAACGACTGGGCGAACGCCGCCTTCTCGGCCACCGTCCTGACGGTGTTCCTCGGGCCGTACCTGACCTCGGTGGCCAAGAACGCCGCCGACGCGGCCGGCGACGTGCACCCGCTCGGCCTCTCGATCCGCGCCGGATCGTTCTTCCCCTACACGGTCTCCTTCTCCGTGCTGATCTCGGTGGCGGCGATGCTGCTGACCGGGACGGTCGCGGACCGCACCGGGCGGCACAAGGAGCTGATGTGCGGCGCCGCCTACGTCGGCGCGGTCGCCACGATGGGGATGTTCTTCCTCGACGGCGACCGCTACCTGCTCGGCGGCGCGCTGCTGGTGGTCGCCAACATCGCGTACGCGGTGTCGGTCGCGCTCTCCTACGCCTACCTGCCGGCCCTGGCCACCCCCGACGAACGCGACACCGTCTCCTCCAAGGGCTGGGCGTACGGCTACGCCGGCGGCGGCCTGCTGCTGGTCGCCAACCTCGCGCTGTTCGAGGGCCACGACGCGCTCGGCCTGTCCTCCGGCACCGCCGTGCGGATCTGCCTGGCCTCGGCCGGCCTGTGGTGGGCGCTGTTCACCATCGTCCCGATGCTGCGGCTGCCGTCCCGGGCCGGCGCGGCACCCGAGCGCGCCGCGGCCGCACCCGACGACCGGCCCACCGCCGGGAGCCTGCGCGAACTCGCCCGCACGCTGCGCGGCATGCGCGAGCACCCGCTCACCCTGCTCTACCTGGGCGCCTTCCTCTGCTACAACGACGGCATCCAGACCGTCGTCTCCCAGGCCTCGCTCTACGGCAGCGAGGAGCTCGGCATGGACCAGACCTCATTGGTCGCCGCCGTGCTCCTGGTCCAGATCGTCGCGATCGGCGGCGCGCTGCTGCTCGGCCGGATCGCCCGCCGGTACGGTGCCAAGCGGACCGTCCTCGGCTCGCTGGTCGGCTGGGTGGTCACCCTCGCCCTCGGGTACGTCATGCCCGCCCACCAGCCCGCCTGGTTCTTCGTCCTGGCGTGCATGATCGGCCTGGTGCTCGGCGGCAGCCAGGCACTCTCCCGCTCGCTGTTCTCCCACCTCATACCGGCGGGCCGGGAGGCGGAGTACTTCAGCCTCTACAAGGTCAGCGACCGCGGCACCAGCTGGATGGGCCCGCTGGTCTTCGGCCTCGCCTACCAGATCACCGGCAGCTACCGCTCGGCGATCGTCTCGCTGCTGGTGTTCTTCGTGATCGGCTTCGCCCTGCTGACGAAGGTCCCGCTCCGCCGCGCCATCGAGGCGGTCGGCAACCCCGTCCCCGAGCGGCTGTGACGGTCCGGCCCCGGGCGGCAGGCCTGCTGGCGCCCGGGTCCGGACCACCGGGTCCTCACGAACCCGCGGTGGCCGCCTCCAGCGTGGTCGCCATGACCGGGCTGGTGAAGGTGTTCGTGGCGTCCCCCGGGGACGGGTGGTAGGAGCCCCACTTCAGGTAGTTGCGGGTGCCGTCCCAGGTGGTGCCCTTGAAGGTGCCCGAGCCGGTGGTGAACGTCTGCTTCACGCCGTCGAACCAGAAGTCGATGGTGCCGTCGGTGCGGCCGAGACGGATCTTCAGCGCGTAGGAGTGCCACTGGTCGTTGGCGGTCGGCGCGGTCCACAGCTGGTGCGCGACGTGCTCGGTGTCCCACTCCTGGAGGCGGATCCGCCCGGTCGTCGCGTCGATCTCGATCGGGTGGTTCGCCGTGCCGGTGCTCGGCGAGCACTTCAGCTGGAAGACGTACCGGCTGTTCGCGTCCTTGATGTCCACCTTGGACGACCAGCCGAGGTAGAAGGTGTCCCCCTCCTTCAGGTCGGGGCCGAGCGTCTCGCAGCGCTCCTCGCCCGCGGCCTGGAAGGCCCGCCACACACTGCCCTTCGCCGCGTCCTTGACGACGCCGAAGTTGCCCGCCGCGCACTGGACTCCGGTGAACGAGGACGGGCCCTTGGCGGTGCTCGGGGTCCAGAGGACCTTGCCCGCCGCGGCGGCCGGGCTGCTGGCGGCGGCCGAGCCGCAGGAGAGCGCGAGCACGGTGAGGGCCGCGGCGCCGACGGCGGTCTTGCGGTGCTGGGACAGAAGGGACATGCCTCTCCCGGGTGGATGAGTGGCGGAGAACGGAGGCCGTCCGGCCGTGGGGGCGGCCCGGACGCATGGAGCGATCCGACCATCTGACCACCTGACGGACCGTTGTCCAAGCGGTCCGGCCGGTCGTGGCCCTTTCGGGCAGGTCCGCCGCCTGCCGGGGCCACTGCGGCGCGCCCGTCCGCGCGGGCGCGCCGCAGTGGCCCGCCCGCTACCGGGTGTGCGGCGGTGCCCCGTCCCCGGCGCCCGCGTCGTAGGACGAGGTGCCCTCGTCCAGCAGCGGCTCCTGGGTCTTCAGGTGCGCGGGGGCCAGGGCCCGCAGCACGTGGTAGCCGGTGATGACGACCAGGGTGCCCAGCGCGATGCCGCTCAGGCTGAAGGTGTCGGTGAACTTCATGGTGACGTTGCCGATGCCGATGATGATGCCCGCGGCGGCCGGCACCAGGTTCAGCGGATTGCGCAGGTCCACCCCCGCGTTGGTCCAGATCTGCGCGCCGAGCAGCCCGATCATGCCGTACAGGATGACGGTGATGCCGCCGAGCACCCCACCGGGGATCGCGGCCACCACGGCGCCGAACTTCGGGCAGATGCCGAACAGCAGCGCGAAGCCGGCAGCGGCCCAGTAGGCGGCGGTGGAGTAGACGCGGGTGGCGGCCATGACGCCGATGTTCTCCGAGTACGTGGTGTTCGGCGGGCCGCCGAGCACGGTGGAGAGCATCGAGCCGACGCCGTCCGCGGAGATCGCGGTACCCAGCTTGTCGTCCAGGTTCCGGCCGGTCATCTCGCCCACCGCCTTGACGTGCCCCGCGTTCTCCGCGACCAGCGCGATCACCACGGGCAGCGCCACCAGGATCGCGGACCACTGGAAGGTCGGGCCGT
The DNA here is from genome assembly GCF_055561235.1 of Kitasatospora sp. NPDC022856. Classification (NCBI taxonomy): domain Bacteria; kingdom Bacillati; phylum Actinomycetota; class Actinomycetes; order Kitasatosporales; family Streptomycetaceae; genus Kitasatospora; species Kitasatospora sp. NPDC022856. Next base: position 38,737 of record NZ_JBVHHE010000051.1, read on the forward strand.
GGAAGTCGGGCAGGCCGACCCAGTCCGCCCGGCCGACGCCCGAGAGGTCCAGGCGCCAGTGGTCCGTCAGGTGCCCGCTCGCGTCCGCCGAGTGGATCCGCCCGAAGACCCGGTCGAACAGCCAGGAGATCCCGTACCCGAAGACCAGCCCGAGGAAGATCGCCACGCGCGACCAGAACCCGCGCAGGCAGACCACGGCCAGCCCGGTGAACAGCATCACCAGCAGCGCCGTCCACTGGTCCTGGGGCCAGTACGTCGAGGCGGTGACGGGCGCGAGGTTGAAGCCGATCAGCATGACGACGGCGCCGGTGACGATCGGCGGCATCGCGGCGTGGATGATCCGCGCCCCGAACCGCTGGACGGCGAGGCCCACCAGGAACAGCGCCCCGCCCACCACGAACACCGCGCCGGTGACCGTCGCGCTGGTGCCGCCCTGCGCCCGGATCACCGCGGCCACGCCGACGAAGGACAGCGAGCAGCCGAGGTAGCTGGGCACCCGACCGCGGGTCGCCAGCAGGAAGATGACGGTCGAGACGCCGGACATCATGATCGCCAGATTGGGGTCGAGCCCCATCAGCACGGGGGCCACGAAGCTCGCACCGAACATGGCCACCACGTGCTGGGCGCCGAGCCCCGCCGTCCGGGGCCAGGAGAGCCGTTCGTCCGGAGCGACGACCGCTCCCGGTGCGGGCGTACGCCCGTCACCGTGCAGCTTCCAGCGCACGCCGAGATCCATGTGGGGGGTTCGCTTTCTCTGTACTTCCGGGGGATTGTCGCCACCATTGTCCCGGCCACCGCCCGCCCCGGCCGTCACCGCCCCTCCCCCCGACCTGCGCCCCCGCCCCCGCCCCCGCGGCGTGGCGGCCCTACCCGGAGGTGATCCGGCGGCCGCTGGTCTCGTCCGGGCGGACGCGCACCCACAGGTCGCGGCCGCCGCCGGCCCAGGGGGTGCTCCCCGGCAGCTCCTTGA
>NZ_JBVHHE010000052.1:0-39551 GCF_055561235.1 Kitasatospora sp. NPDC022856
ACGCCGACCGACACCACCCAAAAGGTGGGGAACCAAGCCCAGCAGGTTTGGCCCACCGCCCAGTACCACCTGGGGAGATTCAACCAGCGCCATCACGGCCGACACCTGCGGGTCCTGGCCGTCGGCGCCGAGGCCTACTTCCTGCGCCGCCTGGACGACCGGGGCGAGGACGTCGAGCCGGTCGAGAGCGCGTGGGCGTTCGCCGGCTGCGAGGATGCGACCCGCCGGATCGGCCGGAGTGCGGACGGGGCCACCGAACCATTGCGGCGGCGCTGAGCGCACGGCTGGGCACTTGTCGGCCGCCCTCTGGCGCGCCGCCGCTCGGCACCGGCTGCGCGTCCACGGCCGGTTGAAGGTCCGCCCGCCGGCCCGCTCCGCGGCAGGGGAAGGCGCTCTGAAGCCCCAGGTGATCGGACAGCTCCGCAGCGTGGTACCTGACGTTTGACCAGCTCGAACTAATGTTCGATCGTAAGGAGTGTGCCGACCTACCCGTCCCGACGACCGCCCGCTGGCGCCCCCGGCTCCTGGTGCGACCCCCGGAGCGCGCCCTGCGGCGAGGTCGAGCAGGCGGCCGCCCTTGAGCGTCCGGCCTGGACGATCGCCCTGCTCGCGGTTGGCGGCACCCTGGTCCCCGCCCTCATCACCGCGTGGCGCCCTCTCGCCGCCGGCCGCTGGGCCGCCCATGTCCAGTGGGGGCCACCGCCGCCCGCCACCGACTGGGTCATCTACACCCCGAACACCCTGCTGCCGGCCACCGTCCAGGCCGACCCGCGGGAGGCCGCCCCGTGCTGACCTCCGTCCCCACGCCGACCAGCGACCGAAGCGACCGACTCGCGGAACTCCTCGCGGACACCAGCCCCGAGGCCCGCCGGGCCCGCGTCGACGCCGCCACCTGGCCCGCCCTGGACGCCCTCGCCCCCGTCCTGCCCGACGGTCGCCTGCCCCGCGGCGTCGTGGTCGAGGTCGTGGGCGACCGCTACCTGCTCGGGGCGTTGGCCGCCGGCGCAGCTCAGCGCCCGGAGGTCTTCGTGGCCGTCGTAGGGATGCCCGACCTCGGGCTCGCCGCGATGCGCGACCTCGGGATCCCGTTCGCCCGCCTCGCGGTCGCCGATGACCCGGGCCCCCACTGGGCAGAGGTGGTCGCCGCCTTGGCGCGTGAAGGGGCTTTCGGCGTGATCATGTTGGAGCCCACCACCCCGGTGCAGCCCCGCGACCACCAGCGTCTCGCCGCCCGCCTGGCGAGTCCGGCACCACCCTGCTCGTGACCACGCCCTGGCCCGGAGCCGCCCTCACCCTCACCAGCGACAACCCCCGCTTCGCCGGCCTCGGCGACGGCTGGGGACAGATCACCTCCCGGACCGTCGACGTGTTCTGCACCGGCCGCGGCCGCGCCGGCGTCCGCACCCGCACCCGCACCACCACCCTGCTCCTACCCGGCCTCGACGGCAGCGCACAACCCCTTAAGACCACCCGCCCGCTCAACGCCGCCACGGCCTGAACAGCAGCCGGGGCCGGGAGGTCCGGATCACCGGCCGGGCCCGCCCGCCGCCGCGGTCCCGCCGCCGCTCCACTGCAGGCCGTCCACCGGGTCGTTCAGCCACACGAACTGACGGTCCGGCCGGACCGTGGTGCCGTAGTCGCACGGTTCCGGCCGGCCCAGACTGTCCCACTGCGCCCAGGCGACCATCAGTTCGTCACCGATTCGCCGCTCGCCGCCCTGGTGCAGCACGGGCGTGCCGTCACCCACGGCGCCGAACGCCGCCCACGAGGCGGCTCCGTCGTGGACCCAGGCGTTCACCCCGTCCTCGTCCCGCCCGGTGGTGATCACCGCGTCCGGCACCGCCACCCGCAGCGCGAACGTGAGATCCCAGTCTCCCTCAAGCGCATCGAGGTCCCGCTCCACCCGACGCCCAGTTTTACGGCGACCACCGCTCCCGGATCTACCTCTACGCCGTCACCGGCCAGCCCGGCCACCACCCCCGGCCCGAACCGACGCCGTACGGCATGCTGGAGTTCGGCCCCCGCGGCGGCATCCGGTTCCGCAACCTCGCCGGCGCCGACGGCCTGGCCGACGACCTCGAACCCGAGACGTTCCTGTGAATCCAGATCCGCCAACCCGACGGCGGATCCCACGTTCACTTCCGGTGGACAGCCGGCGGCCGCGAACTCGGCGACCACATCGACCAGGCGGCGCTCACCGCCGAACTCGACAGCGCCGACAACCTCCACATCGCCAACCGGCACCTCACGGAACATGAGCACGGAGACGTCCTCATCCAGGCCCACCCGCTGCGCCCGATTCAGGCCGACGTCGCGGCTGGCGTACGGGCGCCCGAGAACGAACGGGCGAAGCTGCGCCGGAATCCAGCTCGCCGTCCAGGACAGCGGCCGACAGGACCTCGCGGGAAACCCACGGGTGCCACGCTGGTTCGGGCTCGGACCTACGCTGCTGACCCGGCCGTCTTAGCTGCCAAGTCACGCCTTGGTGGCCACCAGGGTCCGCGCCCGTTCGTTGAGGTCGCGGACCTTCGGGCTTCCGGTGTAGGGCCGGATCCCGGAGAGCATCTGACGGAAGTGGTCGTCTGCGCGGGCCGATGAGAGGGTCTCGTAGTCGTCGAGGAAGTTGTGCCAGGTCGCGGTCGCCCGTTCGACGTGGCCGACCTGTAGCTGTCGCTGTGCCATGACACCGTTGGCGTGGGCCCGGCCCTGCTTCTCCGTGGGTGGCCGGAGCCGTTGGGACTGCTGCATCGCGGTGATCGATCCCGCCACGTCTCCCAGGGCGTAGAGGACGGAGGAGACGTGGAAGTGGTAGGCCGAGAGGTCGTAGCCGCCAACATGGTCGTTGCGGCCGTCAGCTTGCGACAGAGCCTGCTCGGTCTCGCGCAGCCGGGCGAAGGCCGTACGGCTGTCGCCGACCAGAGCGGCGCCATGAGCCTGCTGGCCGGCCAGGAAAGCCCGCAGTCGCGGCCCGGCCTTCGGTGCGGCTTCGGCGGCCGCGTCAGCCAAGTTGAGCGCCTTCTGGCCGTGCTTCAGGTTCGCGGCCTGGAGTGCCATTCCACGCAGGGTTCGGCAGTATGTGACGTGGTCCTCGGCATCCCTGGCCAGCTCCAACGCGCGGTGGTAGTAGCTCTGTCCGAGACCATGTTCGATCTCGTACATTGCCATCCAGCCGATCAGATAGGTCAGATCGGAAGCCGCGGAGAGCATGTCGGCCTTCACGGCCGGGGTGGCCTGGGCGCGCAGGTAGGTGCCCACGGTGTTCGTGAGGAAGGCGGCGGCCATCGGTCGGGCGTGTCCGGCACCGAGTTCATCCAGGATCTCCGCGATGCGCGCGGTCATCTTGCGTACGGTCTCCACCTCACTCGCACCGACCCGGACCGCCGGGCCGGTCTGCGCCGAGGTGGCGCCCACGCGCTCGGTCAGGTCTGCGAATCCGGGGACCCCAAGGGCCACAGAGTAGAGACCGGCCGTCAGCACGCTGCGCCGCGATGAATCCATGTCGGCCCTCCCGAGGTTCACGAGTTTGTCCACGACGTCGCCCGAAGTCGGTTGCAGCAGATCATCGTTGAGTCGGGCGAAGCCCGCCTCAGTCGACGTTACAGTCCGCCCGAGCTTGCGGGTGAGCACTGCGCAGATGACCGGTTGCACTGGACTGGCCGGAACGGTGCCTCGTGCCCAGTGTGAAGCTGCGGAGTGGTCGTAGTGCAGGTCGAGACCGATCTCCCTGCCAGCGCGGTTCACCGCTTGGGCCAGCTGCGTTCTCGTCCATCGGGCCTCTGCGAGGAGCGCGGCCAGTGCGTTGTTCGGTGCCTTCGAACCCATCATCTGCTCCGTCTACGAGCTTTCACAGCGTTCACACTGCCGCCCAGCATGACCCGTTCCCGCCCTCTACGTCGACCAGTTGAATGAGTGTCAGCAGCAGAGGTCGCCGACCCGAACCTTCAGGTTCCTCACCTCTTCCCGTGCACGACGCCACGGAACCATGCTGCGCCCTGGTCCTCAGCACATCCGAGGTGTGACATGTCTACGGTAAGTAAGCCCGCGCGCCTGATCAGTTCGGTCGGCACACCGAGTGCCGCGAGCGCGTCGGTGGCGCTCTTCGTCGTCTCATCGGGTCCCGGCCGACCCACCCAGGAGTTCGCCCGGTGCCGGGCCGCTGCCGAGGAACATGGCTGGGTCGTGGTCCGGGAGTACACGGACCTGAGTCCCGCCGGGTTCGAGCGCCTGGATCTCGGCGAGCAATGGGCGCACACGCTGCGACTGACCGAGAGCGGGGTCCTCACCGGGATCGTGGTTCACGACCTGCTGAGCGTCGCCCCGGACAACTACGCCTACCGCGCCCTGGTCAACTGGGCCGCCGACCACAGCACCTTTGTCCTCTTCATCGACGGCGGCGAGTACGGCCGCGACCACCTGATCGGCCGCCGGCCGGTGACCACCACGGCGGTGGCGTCATGAGCGCCCACGCAGAGCGGGCCGCCGCCCGGTCCAGGGCGGCGCTCGCGCTGACCGGCTGTTCCTGGCCGACCGTGGCGGCCTCCGCCTGGCCGGCCGGACCGGACGAGGTGCCCCTGGTCGACCTCGGACACGGGCCCGCACCCCTGCTCGACAAGCTGTCCGCGTGGATCGAGCAGCACGCCGACCCGGCCCGCCCGTAGGGGCGGGCACGGTGTTCCAGGTGCAGCTCCTCGTCGTCGCCCACGCCTCCCACGCCCGCGGCCTGCGCGAGCGCGTGCTTCACCAGCTCGCCTGCTGGGGCCTCCTCCGCCTATCCCGTCGGCGGCCCGTCCGCAGCCCGGCCTGATCCGAACCTCATCGAACGACCGGAGGACCACATCGTGCACGCCGTCATCCCGCCCGCCAACGTCGCCGGGCTGCGCTGGCTCGCCGGCTTCCACCCCGACCCGCTCGCCTGCCTGGACACCTGGAACCGCGGCGACCAGGCCGAGATCCCGCTGCGTCACCTCGCGGCCTTACAGGTGAGCGCGACCCTCGGGATACGGGCGGTGCAGCGCCTGGCGCCGATCGGGCCCGTGCTGCACAGCGTCGACCGCGGCACGGTGGAGTTCCTCGTCGCGCCGACCACGATGGCCGTCGACCGGCCCGGTATGAGGCTGCTGACCGGCGGGGCACTGCCGTGCCCGCCGCCGGGCCGAGCCTTGGAGCGGCGCCGGGCCCCGCGCTGGGTGGTCGAGCCGGATGGACTCGGCCGGCTCATGGACGTCCGCGTGGTGCTCGACGCGGTGATCACGGAGTACGCCCACTTCGCGACGCTGCAGGACAACGCCGCCGCCCCCGTCGGTCGTGCCCCGTCCACCACGGCGGCGGCCTTCATCACCGCCGGCCGAAGAGCCGCCGTTTCCGCGTGAGCGGGCCCCGGCCCGAAGACAGCGCTTCCGCCCGTCACCGGGGGGCCGCGGAAGAACAGCGCGCCCCACCCCGTGGGCACGCCACGTTCACCGCGAGCGTCCGCCGCTCCGGGCTATGCGCGGCGGCGTGGCGTCAGGCCACGACGGCCGGGGCCTGGCGCGCGGGCACACCATCGGGGGCAGCCGGAAGACCAGCGAGAGGACATGGGTGGGGTGGGAGTGGACAACGGGTCGGTCGTGCCCGCAGGAGGTGGAGCCGGGTTGGTGCCGGCGGCCGCCGTGGCCGAGCTGCTACGGCTGAGCGCCGGCGAGGCACGGGCCCGTATCGCCGCGGAGCTGCGCCGCTGGGGCGCCCCGACGCTCCTCGACCCGTCGACCGACCGTCTGGCCCAGGCCTGCGCCGACCTGGCGCGCGCCGGCGTCCACCTGGGACTGGCCCGCGACGCGCTGACCTTCCTGCACGAGTGCAGGGACCGGCTCGACGCCGCCGCCGACCAGGAACTGGCCGGCGCCGACCCCGACGAGCCGCTGGAGGCGCTGCGCCGTGTCTGCGGGGCGCTGCGGGCGAGCAGGGCACTGCTGGAGGCGCAGCGGTGACGAGGAACTCCGTCGGCCCGGGCTTCGATCCTCGGGCCGGCGGGTCGTACCGGTGGTGGCACCACACCGCGCCACCGCGGGTGCGACGAGCGGCGAGCGGCACGCGCTCTGGGGAGAGTGCTGAGCGTGCTGATCGTGCCCTGTCCCGGGCCGCCGGCCCGGGACAGGGGATGCGCCCGGCCGTCGCCCCGTGGCCCTCTCCGTTCCTGGCGCCGGCGCCGCAGGCCCGTCCGGCCACGTCGACCTGGCCCAGCCTGTTCTCCGTCCCGGTGGCCGCCGCCGTCAGAGCGCCGCTTCCCGACAGCGAACGCCCCTGGCGCCGGAACGCGGCTCCCCACCCCGGCGAGATCCGCCCCTGACCTTCCGGCCAGCACGGCTCTTCTCTGCTTCCGCCTCCGAGGCCCGATCGGGCGCCTCGGGCGGCGGAGCCGGCACGGCACCACCCCTCGGTGTCCCCCGGCAAACCGGCTTCGGCCGGTGCGCGCAGCCCGATCACTTCTGGCTCGCGACGCGTGACACGACAGTGCGATCCCGCGGAATCAGGGGTCAGGAGCAGCGTTCGGGGGCCGGTTCGTGCTGGGGCCGGCTCCCGCCCAACCACCGGCAGGAGGTTCGCGATGTAGGACCACCAGGCAGTGTGCCTCACGGGGGTGGCCAAAAGCCGCCCGCGAGCGTGGTCGGATGACTACGCTCCGAACATAGGCGCTTGATCCAGAGCGACAACAGCCTTTTCTCGGACAGGAGTTGGTATGAGCCACAGCATCACGCACGGTACCACCCAGGTGAACCCGCAGGACCCGCAGGGCGCCACGTCGGACGGCTTCGACCTGGACGTCACCCTCGTGGAGGTCGCCGACGCGGCCCGCCTAGTCAACATCACCGGCGACAACTGCGGCTCCACCTGCGGCGCCTGCACCACCGGCGTCGCCTGACCGGCACCCCAGCACCACCGGTCGGTGCCGCCGTGGCGGCACCGACCGTCCCCTCCCTCACCGCGACCGTACGGAGGTCCCCGTGGCTGCTCAGACCCAGGCGTTCCGATCCGGCAGCATGGCGCTGGTACGCGCTGTCGCCCACCCCGCCCGGGACCTGCCGCCGTGGCCCGACCTGACCGACCCCGCCCCGGACGCGACGACCACAGCGGCACAGGTCGAGTGGCTGCGCGCGGTGTGGCAGCTGGAGGACCTCACCGAGGGGCTGCACCTGGCCAGCCCCGTACTCGCCGCGCAGGTACGCACCCTGGTCACTGTCGCCGCCCCGCCGGCCCGTGATGTCCGCCGCGCGGCCCTGGCCCTCGCCCGCTACCTGCTTCGAGCGACGAGCCGCGCCACGCCCTTCGGACTGTTCGCCGGCGTGACGACCGCCCACTTCAGCGCGGACGCCTCGGTCCGCTGGGGGGAGGACCACCAGGCAGCCGCAGCCGCATCCGCGCACTGGCTGGCGGGCATGATCGCCCGCCTTGAAGCCTGCCCGGAGCTGCGAGGCCGGCTCCCGGCTCTCGTCAACAGCGCACTGCAGGTCCGCGGGGACCGGCTGATCGTGCCGTACCAGTCGAATCCGGACGGTCCGCGAGCCTCAGCGATCGAGGTGTCCCTGCGCCATACCGAACCGGTTCGCGCCGCCCTGGCGATGACCCGCACTCCGGTACTTCTGGACGACCTGACCGCCAAGCTCCTCGCGGGCTTCCCGGCCGCCGGCCGCCAGCGGGTGATCGCTCTCCTCGACGAACTGATCGCCCGACGCGTGCTGATCACCGCACTGCACGCGCCGGCCACGACGACCGACGCCCTGGGACACCTCGTGTCTCAGTTGGAGGCCGCCGGCGCCGCCTCCATCGCTCCGGTCGCCGACCTCACTGCCCAGCTGCGCGACCTCCACGAGACCCTTCAGGGCAGCAGTGCGCAGCCGGCCGCGCAGGCCCGTCCGGCCCGTCAGGCCGTAGTCACGCGGATGAGCGATCTGTTTCCCACCGAGCGGCACCCGCTGGCGGTGGACCTGCGACTGGACGCCGCCATCACGCTTTCCGAAAGGGTTGCCCGCGAGGTGGAGCGCGCCGCCCTGGTCCTGGCCAAGGTCAGCGCCGCCCCCTACGGCACCACCGCCTGGAAGGCGTACCACCAGCGGTTCTACGAGCGGTTCGGGATCGGCTCGATGGTGCCGGTAACGGACGTCGTCGCCGACAGCGGGATCGGCTTCCCCGACGGCTACCCCGGCTCGCCGGCAGGCGAGCGCCGCCCAACACTCACCAGCCGCGACGAGGCCCTGGTGCGCCTCGCCCAAGGCGCGGCACTGGACGGCCGCGACGAAGTGGTCTTGGACGAAGCCATGATGGCCTCCCTCTCCCTCGGGCCGGAGCGGGTACGGCTCCCGCCCCATCTGGAGGTGGGGGTGCGCGTGCACGCCGCCAGCACGGCAGACCTGGAGCGGGGGAGGTTCAAGCTGGAGGTCGTGAGCGTCTCCCGGGGTGCCGGCGTTGGAATCGGCCGGTTCCTGCACGTACTGGATCCGGCCCACGGCGCCGCCTTCGCCGCAGAGCTGGCGGACCTGCCGAGCGCCGACGACACCACCGAGGCCGCCCAACTGTCCTTCCCGCCGCTGCGGCCGGACACCGCGCACGTCACCCGGGCCCCGCAGATCCTGCCGACCGTGATCACCCTGGAGGAGCACCGGCCGCCCGGCAACGGCGTCCTGACCCTGCGGGATTTGGCCGTGGGCTGCGACGGCCGGCGGATGTACCTGGCCGCGCCGGCGCTCGGGCACCGCGTAGAGGCGGTGGCAATGCACGCGCTGAACCCCCACACCCACACCCCGCCGCTCGCCCGCTTCCTGACCGAACTCAGCCGCGCCCAGTGCGCCGCGGTGACCCTCTTCGACTGGGGGGCAGCGCGGACCATGCCGTTCCTTCCGCGTCTGCGCTACGGCCGCACCGTCCTGTCCCCGGCACGCTGGCGCCTGGACAGTGCCGACCTGCCGGCCCGCGCCCGCCCGTGGGCCGAGTGGGACGCAGCGTTCGCCGCCTGGCGCTCCGGGCGCCGCGTGCCGCAGCAGGTCGCGCTGACCGAAGGGGACCGGCTGCTTCCCCTGGACCTGGACGAGGCTGGCCACCGGGCGCTGCTGCGCGCCCACCTCGACGCCAGCACGGAGGCGGTGCTCACCGAGGCTGCTCGAGATGCCCGCTGGTGCGAGGACCGGGCCCACGAAGTCGTCGTGCCGCTCAAGGCCGTCCGGCCGCCTCAGTGGCCGACCCTGCCCGCCCCCACACACCAGCGGGCCATCAGTCGCGACCACGGGCAGACGCCCGCCACCTCAACCGTCCTGCTCGCCAGCCTCTACGGCGACATCCGACGCCAGGACACCATCCTGGCCGAACACCTCCCGGCCCTCCTCGACCGGCTCGGCCAGCCACCGTGGTGGTTCGTGCGCTTCCGCGACCCCGACCAGCACCTGCGGCTGCGCACCGCCCTGCCCGACCCCGCCGACTTCGCCCCGGTGGCCGCCACGGTCAGCGCCTGGGCCGACGAACTGCACCACGTCGGGTTGCTGCGCGAGGTCCGCTACCCCGTCTCCTACCCGGAGTGGGGCCGCTGGGGCGCCGGCGCGGCCTGGAGCGCCGCCGAGAACGTCTTCCGAGCGGACTCGCGTGCCCTGCTCGCCCAGCTACGCCAGCCCGCGCGCCCGAACCGCCGGGCCATGGTCGCCGCGCACAGCATCGCCATTGCCGCGGCGTTCCTGGGCAGTACCGCCGCCGGCGCCGACTGGATCATCGACCACGTCCCGTCGGCGGCCCCGACCCAGATACCCCGCGCCCAGTTCGCCGAAGCGGTACTGCTCGCCGAGCCGCGCGGCGACTGGGCAGCCCTGCGCTCCGTCCCGGGCGGCGGCACCATCGTGCAGGCCTGGGCCGAGCGCGACGCGGCCCTGGCTGCCTACCGCGCGCACCTGCCCGGCCCCGACACTCACGGGATCGCCGTCGACGATGTGCTCGGCTCACTGCTCCACGTCCACTTCGTGCGCGCCGTCGCCGTCGACTTCCCCGAGGAAGCCGCCTGCCTGTACCTGGCGCGGGCCGCCGCCCTCGCCTGGAAGGCCCGCACCGTCAGGGGGAGCGCATGACCACCCACCACCCCATACAGGGCCTTGCCACCCACGTCGCCGACCGCCTCGCCCACCCCGACGCTGCTCCGGCCGCCTACCGGGCCAAGGATTGGTGGCGCCAGTCCCTCGCCCACGGCATGCCCGGCATCGCGCTGCTCCACATCGAGCTCGCCGCGGCCGGCCTGCGGCCCTGGCAGCGCGCCCACGACTGGCTCGCCGCCACCGCCCGGGCTCCCGTCACCAGCGGCCCCGACAGCCACCCCTTTCACGGGGCGCCGGCCCTCGCGCACGCCCTGGCCTGCGCCGCCGACCACCTCCCCAGCTCCTACCAGCGCTCCCTGCACGCCCTCGACCAGCAGCTTGCCGCAGACACCTACCGCAGGCTCGCCGCCGCGCACCGCCGCATCGACGCCGGGCACCCGCCCACCCTCGCCGAGTTCGACGCGATCCACGGCCTCACCGGCTACGGTGCCCGCCTACTGCACCGCGACCCCGACAGCGACGCCGGCCGGGCCGTCCTGGAGTACCTGGTGCGCCTCACCGAACCGCTCACCACCGACGGGCAGGACCTGCCCGGCTGGTGGACCACCTCCGGACCGTCCGGGCGGCCCGACGCCCGCTTCCCCGGCGGTCACGCCAACACCGGCGCAGCCCACGGCATCGCCGGCCCGCTGATGCTGCTTTCCCTCGCCGCCCGACGCACAACCACCGTCCCCGGACAGCTCGAGGCCATCCGCACGATCTGCGCCTGGCTGGACCGCTGGCGCCAGGACACCGACCGCGGACCGACCTGGCCCTACTGGATCACCCCCGACGAACTGCGCACCAACCGTGCTGGCCCGAACGCACCGCTGCGCCCCTCCTGGTGCTACGGCACCGCTGGTGTGGGCCGTGCCCAGCAACTGGCCGCCATCGCCCTCGGCGACCGCACTCACCAACACGCGGCGGAGAATGCCCTCGCCGACGCTCTTACCGACCCCGCCCAGCTCGCCGCGACCACCGACATCTCCCTGTGCCACGGCTTCGCCGGTCTCGCCCACATCGCCGCCCGCGCCGCCCACGACGCCCTCCCCGAGACCGCCCACCGCCTGCGCGCCCGCCTCCCTGCACTGCTCACCGAAGTCCAGCCGGCGGCCGCTGTCGCCCTGGTGGAGATGCCGGACGCCGGCCCGGGTCTTCTCGATGGCGGTGCCGGCGTCGCCCTGGCCACCCTCGCAGCCGGCAGCACCGATCCACCCAGCTCCGCCTGGGACACCTGCCTGCTCATCTCCTGACCGCCCGCCACCCCCGCGAGGACCCCCGGATGCACCCCGCCCCCTGGCACCAACACACCATCGAGTTCCCCGACCGCCAGAGCGCCCAGCAGGTCATCACCAACACCCTCCGCCCGGCCCTGGACGCAGCCGAAGCCCAAGGACTCCTCCACCGGTGGTGGTACATGAACAAACAGCCATGGCCGCTGCGCTACCACGCCGATATCGCCCCTGCGGCCATCACCGACCTGCTCGACCACCTCACCGTTACCGGCCAGATCGTCTCCTGGAACCACGGCATCTACGAGCCCGAGACCCTAGCCTTCGGCGGTCCCGAGGCCATGGACGCCGCCCACACCCTCTTCCACCACGACAGCCGCCACCTGCTCACCTACGCCCCTGCGTCTGCCGACCGGCACCTGGGCCGCCGCGAGAGCGCAATCCTGCTGGCCGGCGCCATGATGCGCGCCGCCGGCCTTGACTGGTACGAACAGGGCGACGTCTGGGCCAAGGTTGCCGACCTGCGCCCCGACCCGGCGCCGCTCCCGCCCGACCGGGCCGCCCAGACGGCATCGGCGATGCGCCACCTCATGAGCGCCGACGCCCGCCTGCTGTGTACCCCGGGCGGCCCGCTCGCGGAGCACACCGAGTGGGTCTTCGCCTTCGAGCAGGCCGGTCTGACGCTCGCCTACCTCGCCAGACGCGGCTGCCTCACCCGAGGCCTGCGCGCCGTCCTGGCACACCACGTCATCTTCCACGCCAACCGCGCCGGCCTCTCCCTGGAGGATCAGAGCGCCATGTCAGCACTAGCGAAAGCAGCAGTCATGGGAACCAGCAACACCACCGCGTCGCAGCCCGGGGCCAACCCCGACAGCACTAGCCTCGGCGACGTGAACAGCGACACGATCGACACCGCCGCCACCGCCGAAGACCTCCGCAACACCCTGGTTGACCTGATCATCAAGGAGGGACGCGTTCGCACCCCCCCGCATCGAGGAGACGATGCGTACCGTCCCCCGCCACCTCTTCGTCCCCAAGGCGCCCCTCGAACAGGCCTACGCCAACTGGACCGTCGACATCAAGCAGAACGACGACGGCACCTCCATCAGCTGCGCCTCCCAGCCGGGCATCGTCGGCCTCATGCTGGAGCAGCTGCAGCCCCAGCCCGGTGACAAGATCCTCGAACTCGGCGCCGGCACCGGCTACAACGCCGCCCTCCTCGCCCACCTCGTCGGCCCCGACGGCCACGTCACCACCATCGACGTCGACACCGACCTCGTGGAAGGCGCCCGCTCCCACCTCGTCGCCGCTGGCTTCGACAACGTCACCGTCCTCCAGCGCGACGGCGCACTCGGCCACCCGGACGGCGCCCCCTACGACCGCATCATCGCCACCGTCGGCGCTCACGGCATTCCGCACGCCTGGCTCAACCAACTCGCCCCCGGTGGCCTGCTCCTTGTCCCCCAACGACTGCGCGGCAGCGTCTCCCGCTCCATCGCCTACAAGCAACGCCCCGACGGCGTGTGGGCCTCCATCAGCAGCGAGATGAACACCTTCATGCCGCTGCGCCGGGGCATCGCCGACGACGAGCGCCGCATCATCCCCGTCACCTCCAGCGGCATGGTGCGCCTGCAGACCAACAGCGAGCAGCCGGTCGATACCAAGGCCCTGGCCGACGTCCTGGACCAGCCCCGCATCGAGGTGTGGTCCGGCGTCCTCTACCGGGCGATGGAGTCGCCGGAGTGGATGGAGTTGTTCCTGTCCTGCTCGCTGCCGAGCGGCCTGAACCAGATACCGTTCACGCGCGAGGCCCGCGGCGGCCCCCTCACCGATGACCCGTACCCGAGCTCCACCGCGGTGTTCGACGGCGGTGCCCTCACTTACCTTGCCCGGCGCCTGTCCGACCAGCGCACCCCCGAGGGCGGCAAGCTCTGGGAGTTCGGGGTCGTCGGCCATGGGCCCGGCAGCGACGACCTGGCCACTCGCGTCGCCGAAGCCATGCAGACCTGGGACCGCGAGTACCGCAACCGCGAGGCCCAGTTCGAGCTCCACCCGCTCGACGGCGCGCCCGTCCTCCCGGCCCCGGGCCGCTTCATCTTCGACACCCCGTTGAACCGGATCGTCGTCGACTGGCACTGACCGACGCCCGTCCGCCCAGTACCGGGTTCTGCCGCTCGCCGGTCGGCGAGCGGCAGAACCCCGCGTCCCAGTCCGCCACCGCCGTCCGGGAGGACGCATGGACCCGCACGGAGCGACAGCCCTCCGCTTCCCCCTCGTCGCCCGGGTACGCCCGCCCTGCCTGCCCCTCCACACCCGCGTCGACAAGCTCACCGAACTCGCCGACGCGGGACGCACCGATGCCTACCAGGGCCTGGCCTCGAGCGTCTTCAACCAGGCCGCCCTCCTGGCCTCCGACCTGGATCTGCCCGACCTTGCCCAGCGGTGGTGCCACCGGCACGCCAACGCCTACCTGCAGCACACCCCGCTCGTCGGCATGGACGCCATCCGCGCCCTGGAGCCGATCGTCAACCTCTCGCGGCTCCACATACGGGCCGGCCGCACCGATCAGGGCCACCAACTTCTGCTCACCCTCTACCGCACGGTCACCGCCGCCACCGCCGCCACCTTCGACGGCATCCACGTACCGGCCGACCTCACCGCCACCGACGCCGACCGCGATGAGGTACGCCAGTGGCTCTGGCGGGTCGTCATCGCCGACGGCACCCGCGCCCTCACCACCGCCGGTCGCTGGCCGCACGCCCTTGCACACCTTGAGGAGCACCGCGGCGTCGGCACCCACATGCTCGACGGCCGCCAGGTCGCCGTCATCGCCCGTGCCACCACCGGCGACCACCACGGTGCGCAGCAACTCCTCGCGGACACCGCGCCCGGCGAACCCTGGGAGAACGCTGTCACCGCCTGCCTCACCGCCCTCTGTCGCCCGGCCGGCCACCGACATACCAGCGACATGACCACCTTGCTCGACCACCTCTCCCAACTCGACTACCGGGCCGACCTAGCGGTCTTCCACACCCGCCTTCTGCTCTCGGCCGTCGACGCGGACCACGGAGGCCACTCCGGCGTCCCGACCGAGGTGTCAGCCCTGGCAGACCGCATCGCGGACACCCGCGACGGGTACGCGGCCCGCGAAATCCTCGCCCATCACGGCTGCGCCGCCCTCCTAACCGACCGGCAGACCCGGCTGCTTGGGGACACGGTGGACCTGTGCGCCCTCAGGCACCACATGATCCCCCTCAGCCTGCGCAGGCAGCTGTCTTCCGCCTTGCTCACCAGCGAAGCCGTCATCACCCGGACGCTGAGCGCACCTGCCGATCGGTGAGCATCTCGCCCGGCCACGACCTCCTACGCCCAGCACCTGAACCCAGGCCTGCCCCGCGGCGCGCGCCGCGGGGCCTGGAACGGGTTCCAGGCGCATTGCCTGCCGCAGTTCGCGCGCACCATCACGGGTGTGCGGCAGCTCGGTCATGGTCCTCACCGTCCTGCCTCCAGGGTGCGTCGGCGTGCGGAAAAGTGCGAGCAGTCGCCCCGCGCTCAGCCAGTGCCCGCGCGAAAGCTGGTGGTGAGGAGGGGCCTCATAGGACCAGCCTGGACCCATGGACGAGCCGGCAGCGGGCCGGAGTGGGCCCGTGCGGGGCCCCGGCAGCGTCGGTGAGATACGACGAAGGCCCCGCCCCGGCGGCGGGGCCTTGGTGGAATGTGGGCGCGGGTCAGACGGCCGTGGCCATGGCGATGGCGTGGCGGCCGGCCGCGTTGGCCCGCTCGATCGCTTGCTCGTACCGCTCCCTGTCCGGGCCGGAGCGGGTGAGCGTCAAGCTGATCGCGCCGGCCGCCTCAATGTCCGCGCGGTAGACCTCGACGGCCGCCGCGAACGAGTCCATGGCCGCGCTGCTGCGGCTCCTGGCCATGTCCAGCGCCAGCGTCCAGAAGCTCTTCGCCAGCGCCTTGTGGTCAGGCCCGTCGACGGAGGTCAGGAGGAAGGTGCTGGCCGCCATCATGGCCAGGGCCTCCCGTTCCCGCGCCGCCGACGCCCAGGCATCGCGGTCGAGATCCGGGCCGGGCAGCAGGTAGTGGCCCCGCGCCTTGGCCAGGTCGCGGGCGACTGCGGCGCGGCCCCCGTCGCCCCGGCCGCGCAGCAGTTCCAGCATGGTGTTGACGACCACCGCCAGGACGACGAGCAGCACGGTCATAGGCTGGATGTAGGAGGGGGCCGGCTCGTCCGGCTGCATGGCCGACATCATCCGGGGCATCCACCAGGTCAGCCCGGCGGCCGTGGCGGCGGCCAGGACCACGGTGATGAACACCCCGCGGGCACCCAGTCGCAGCTTCTTGTAGTCGAAGCCCGCGGTCCGGGGCAGGGGGGCGGACGGGTCACGGAGCACCTGGGGGTGCTGCCGTGCGAGCATGCGCACGCTATCCCGCACCTGCCTCGGCAGCTCGGGGTCCGTGATGACAGCGTCACCTCGGTTGGATCGGAAGCTCATCGTCGATCTCCGTCGTTCGTCGCCCGGCTGGCGCCCGGCTCATTATGGGGTAGCCCGCTGACGTTCCCAGGAACATGGTCCGGGTACCGGGGTTCACCGGGTACGGGTCTTCGAGGGCCGCACTTCCCGCCGGGCGGTCTCCTCCGCTCGTCTCCGCGCGGGAGCGGTGTCCGGCTTCCGGCCGGCTCGTTGGACGGGGTGTGCGCAGCCGAACTCCGGCCCGTGCCAGGGGCCTTGGTCCTCTGGCAGCGGCCAGGTGACAGAGGTCTCCGGTCCGGGCGGGCGGCTCCCGCCCGCGGTCTCCGGGACGCTCTCCGAGCAGCGTGCCGCCGTCGCCTCCTACCAGGCCGCGGTTGCTGATCTCCGAGAGGAGCTGGAGGGCGTCGACGAGGAGGTGCTCCGGGGCGAAGCGGTGGAAGGCCGGCACCGCGAGGGCGAGGGCTTCGCGCAGTCGGCGGACCGCGTGGTGAAGGAGTACCGCAGTTGGCGACGGACTGGGACACCCAGCTCCGGGAGCTCGGCGAACACCTGGCCTGGCTGTGCCCGGGCGGACTGCCTGAGCGGCTTGCCCAGTTCGGGCAGGTCGAGGCCCGCGCGCTCCAGAGGGCGGTCACCGGTGTGCTGCGGGCCGTCGCGGTGCTAGACCACGGGGAGAGCGGACCCGATGTCGACGGGCCGGGCTGGTGGACGCCCGGCGGGGGCGTGCCGCAGCCGGCGCCTGGCGGGCGGGTCCTCGACCTGTCGGACCGGGAACGGTTCGGCTGCCCCGCGCCTGGGCCGGGGTCAGCAGTGCGGCCGTCCGTCGGCGGGGCAGGCTGTGCCCGCTGCTGCCCGCTGCCCTACGGGAGCTGGCGGCCGTGTCCGGCGTGTCGCCAGCCGACCTCGGTGCTAGCAGGCATGGTGTCGCCATGGCCCGACCACGAACAGTCCTCCACCGGCGGCGGCAGGGCCGCCCCCGCCCCGCCCCCGCCCCGGCTGCGCCGCCGTCGAACGGCACCGTCGACGGGAGCGCCCCGGACGCGGTGCCGACCAAGGAGCGGCCCGCCTGCTGCAGGGTGACGCTGACCACGAGCGTGCTGGACGGCGGGACGGTTCTGGTGCTCACGCGGCACACCGGCGACTGCCCAGTGTGGACCGCGCGCTGAAGAGCGACGCCCTCCGCCATCTACCTAGCCCGATGCAGGACGTCTGCAGCGGGCACAGAAGTAGTGCTCGCCTGGGCCGACTTGTCGGGCGAGGACGACGTCAGGTGCTCGACACCACGCGCACGTTGTCGAGGTGGAGGCGCAGTGCCCCGTCAACCGGACACCGTAGGCCGACCGACAGGCGGCTGACCTGGCCGCTTACGGCAAGGACATAAGCGACCGCCACCTGGAACACCTCATGGCCGGCGGGGCACACGGGGCCAGCCGATTCGCGGAAGACCCTACTCAGCCAGGGGAGTGGAGGAGCGGACGGCGCGAGCTCCCAAGTGGAGCCGCCTGCGTAGACGTCTCCGTCCGCTATGCCGATCGGCAGGCAGCAGCCCTCGCAGAAGTACTCAGCCGCAGCCACTTCGAACTGGTCGAAATCGCACCACCGGCATACGATGGGCGTGATCACAACCCGTCCGAGCGGCTCCCCAAGGGCGGTCCGGCCCAGCAGCGAGACTAGGCCGTCGTCCTCCGTCATCGCTTCGCCCGCTGGTCCGTCGCTCCACGCACCCCCGTCTTCCATGGCAGGGATCCTCGCATGGCTCGGGATGGGCAGCTCCGCCGGCCAGACCTCCCGATACCGGCCAAGATCAAGCGGCAAGAATCTGGCGCCAGCCAAGATCATTCGGCAAACGGTCAAGATCGCTCGTCAAGGGACAGCGCGGCATTCGCCGCACGGAAAGGCCAGCACCTCCGACGAACTTACTTTGCGTCAGGAACTCCTGACGACTACTGTATAGTCAGGAGTTCCTGACGGACGGTTGACTTCGGATCGAGGGATTGCCATGGGCTGGCTGTACGGCGAGGGCGAGAACGAGGGCGAGGGCGACGGCCACGAAGGCTGGGTGATCGCCGTACTCACCGACGGCGACGCCGAGCAGGACGCCTTCGACGAGACCGGCGAGGCCTACGACCGAGGCCTGAGCTGGGCATGGTCGATCAAGTACGACGGGGCCGGCGGCCGGCGCAAGGCCCAGGGGATCCGGGCGATCTGCTCGTGCGGCTGGCGCGGACCCCGGCGCCCGGCCGACTTCGGCGACCCCGCGGCATGCTCGGACGCACTGCGGCCCGAATGGGAGCGTCACTGCGAGAGCGCCCTGGCCACCACGTTCACCGAGCGCCTGAACAAGCTCCACCGGGACATGCAGGACGTGCTCGGGGAACTGCTCGACACCGACCTGCCCCACGGCGAACCCTCACGCCCGCTCCTGGCCGCCTACGCCGCCACCATCCTGCGGGCCGAGGCCGAGCGCTACCAGCAGGCCGCCGTAGACGCGGCCCGCGAGAACCACTTCTCCTGGGACGACATCGCCCGCGCCCTCCACATGAGCAAGCAGAGCGCCCACCAGCGGTTCACCCGCAACCCCGTCCCGGTACCCGCCGACCAGCACTAGCAACCGCGGACCCCAAGACAGCGCCACGCGGGGAAGGGGTAGGCTGCCCGGGCCCTGAGAAAGCACTGGAGGCCGTCACCTGCGGGTGGCGGCCTTCGGGCTTCTCTACGCTTCTGAGCAGCGCAGAGGGCCGTCCCCCTGGGCGGGGTGACGGCCCCCCTCTGCGTGTTCGGATCGGATCGGGGCGGCCGGCGGTACGGCCGGCCGACCCGGGCGGCGGTGCCGTGTGGCTGGAGGTCGCGGACTGTCAGCTGCCTGGAGCGATCGCCGCTTGAACGGCGGTGGAGAGCGTCTGAGCGAGAGCGCCACTGACCGCCGGGGAGTTGAGGATGTCCAGGATGGCGTTTCCCCAGCGTCGGAGTCGTCCCGGGTCCGGGTTGTCCGTGGATGCCTCGTTCTCGATCCGGGTGGCGATGTCGGCGAACTCCTCGGCATCGCCCTCGGGCAGGCCCAGGACGGGGGTTGCTTGGCGGAGGGACCGAGCGAGGAGCACCAGCTCGCTGGGGTTGATGCCCTGATTGGTGGTGGCGGTCTGGGTGACCTCACGGCTATTGGCTGCGATGTTGCCGGTGTTGGTGCCGATGTGGAAGTTGGTAGTGCCACCGTTGTTTCGCCGCTGGTACGCGGCGAGGTCGGCGCCGTAGTTCTCCACGCAGTCTTCTCCTTCGGCGGTGATCTCGGCGCGCAAGGGTCCCGCCGCACCCCAGGCTCGCGCCGTTCCCGTGATCATTCCCTTGGCGACCAGGTGGTCGGCTGCCCGGTCGATCTCGGCGGCCTCAAGTCGTATGCCTTCGAAGAGGGACTGCGGGGCTTCGAGGACGTGGGCGACCACCGGCATGTGGGTGCCCTCCTGCTTTCGGTGCCACATCCAGGTCAGAAGGCCGCTGCGGGCGGCGGCGGCGCGGGCGGCGAGGTCTTCCCTCCGGCGCATTCTCTCCTCGACCCACGCAGTCCCGGCCGGCGTGAGGTTCGCGCAGGCCTCGCCGAAAGAGGAGAACCTGTCGTCCAGCGTTCCTGCTTCCTTGCAGTGTCGGAGAAGCTGGAATGCCTGCTGGAGGTCAAGTTGGTACTCGTCGGCGAACGGGGTAAGGGAGACGTCTCCGAGGGGGGTGCTTCCGCTGCGGTCGTAGACCCATTCGACGAGCTGGTCCTGCAGAGATCTGATGTCGCTGGCCACAGGTCTCCTTCTGCTGGTAGTGAGGGGGGCCCAGGACGGAGCACCACTGACAGCCCTCGGCGTTCCGGTGGTTCTGGCAGCGGTAGCAACGACACGGTGGTCAACGGCGTGCTCGGGGCTCGCCACCGACTAGGTGACCAACCACCCCTCAACGCCCGACCGCCGGTAGACGTGACGCATGATCACCACTACCAGATGGCGCCGTGGCGCTACCGTCCTGGCCACGCTCGCCGCGGTCCTTCTGCCCATCGCAGCCCCCGCCACCGCGGCGACCCTGTCCGCGGTCACCGGCACGGTGCCCGTTCACCGCGACCTTCCCGAGCCGCCGCCCGTCGTCACCGCGCGCGCCAAGCTCGACGACCTGGTCGTCGAGGCCCCGCACAGCATGGACGGCTACAGCCGGGAGAGGTTCCCGCATTGGATCAAGATCGCCGGTGAGTGCGACACCCGCGTTATCTGCAGTGCTGGTTCCGGAGACTCACGGAAAGCCAGTGGTAGGACAGCAATGTAGCTGAGGATCGCTGTCTGAGGCACGTGAGGCACAGCAGATCTGGAGAAACCTGCTGGCCAGGTGCGCGGTGACCTGTCATGGTGTCGCCGTGTCTGACGAACCGATAGAGCTGTCGCCGATGCCGGGCTCGAAGTGGTCGGCTGGATCCCTGCGGATCACGAGCAGGACTATCCGCGCGAGTGAGATCTCGGTGCGGCTGGACATTACACCTGATCACAAGTACGAGCGGGGAAGCCTCTCAAGTCCACGGAACCCACTCAGCCGTCGGCGTGAGGCCGCCGTCTGGATTCGCAAGAGTGGCCTGGACAACGACCGATGGCCAGAGGAGCACGTCGCCGAACTCCTCCGTCGTCTGGTCGGCAAGCACGACGAATTGGCGAGCCTGGCCGCCGACTGCAAGCTGGAGTTGTTCCTCGGCTTCGGCAGTGAGAGCGGCCAGGGCGGATGCGCTCTCCCCTCCGCGCTCCTTCGAGAGGCCGGAGACCTCGGCCTCGACATCGCGCTGGACCTGTACCCACAGGCACCCGACGACTACGCCACCGCCGATGATGTGGCCGGTGATCTTGACCTGCCCGACGCCGAGGCAAGATGGCACGGCCCCTTCTATCGAGTCCGCAACAACGACTTCGAGATCCGCTTCCTCCCGGATCCACACGAGGATCTCGACGATGTCTGCAGCACCGATGCCGAAGTCCTCCTCCCTGACGGATCACGGTGGGGCGCGACGATCCTGACAGTCGACGAAGTCGGCCGGCTGATGAATCGATGGGACGGCACCGGAGAGGCCCTGGGTGGCAGGTACTTCTCATGCTCCGACGGCCTAATCGTCCGTTCCCCGGGCATCGCGGGAATGGTGGATGTGATCGTCGGGCTGCTGGAGGCCGGAGAGCTCCAGCACACCCTCAAACGACTGGACTGATTGGCACCTGGTGCATGATCTCGGACATGAACGAACCGGAACTGGACCTCCTCTCACGACTGTGGGAGGAGCACATGCGCGCGAGGTTCCCGGCTCACCTTCGTGGTCAGGACATCGAGGGCCGAGACATGGTGCTGTTGGACGCGGACACCGCTGGCTGTGTCTCCTCGTCACTGTCGGGAACCCTTGATGAGAAGCGCCGCAGCATCCTCCTTTGGTGCCTTGGGGCCCTGAAAAGGTCGTTCCGTTGATCGGTGATGAGGGTGGCGCGATCGAGTACTACGAGCGCTTGCGGGAGATGGCCGCACTGGCAGTCGAGCTCGGAAATGCCAAGGCCGGGTAGCGTCCGGCAATTCGGGGTGGGCGCCCGTGCAGCCTGCCCGCTCGTTCGATTTGGGGGCAGCTTTGTGATCCACCTTCCAGATGGGCCCTGGTGGGACTGGGACGTTGTCAGCTGGAACGCCGGTCGGCTGCGGCTGGGCGCCGGCCACGACCTGTCGTACCACCACGGCCTGGAGCTGGTCTTCAGCGACCCGGTCTTCGTCATATGTCCCGCTTCATTCCACGATCCGACGTTCCGCGAGCCGACACCCGCGGAGGCCCGGATCGTGTCTCGGCAGGTTGGTGAAACACCTGAGGTGCTGGTCGCCTTCGAGGCCGATGCGGGAGGACCTGAACCTGCCTCCGGCTTGATCGCGGCCGGGCAGCTCGACATCGTCCACGGAACCGTTTTCCGGTACTGGCGCGAGAATCTGGAGGCTGGGGAACGCCTTGCCCCTTGGGTGAGTCCGCCGGAAGCATGACCCCGGACTCGTAGCCGGGCGGTGCTTCTGGCCAGCAATCTGGCCAGAAGCACCGCCAAGGATGTGGGCTCCGGCGGCTATCGAGCCGAGCTTGGAACCGCTCGAATGGATCGTGTGAGGGCTCTACGGACCGCGGTGACCTCGTCTTCCAGCTCGCCCGTGCGGCGTTCGAGCCTTCCAGCTCGCGCGGTCTCCTCGGCAACTTCGGAGATCAGGAGCGCGTTGTGGCTCTCCAGGTCCCGAACAGGGCGGCGTCGTTCAGGCAATCTGTCCGGTTTGATCACGTGATGCCGAGGGTGGCGAGCGGGCGGCAGGGGTCGCGGGCGTGGTGGCGGAGTCCGGCGGCGATGTTGTCGTGGCCGGCGTGCCGGAGGGCGCCGAGGGCGAGGTTGCGCAGGCCGGCCATGGCCCGGGGTGCGGTGCCGGTGCGCACGCGGGAGGCGTCCTCGGCGTAGGTGGTGTCGCGCACGTGGTGGATCTTGTTCCCGATGCCCCAGTGGCCACGGAGCCATGAGGCGAGCTCGGCTGGTTGCGCCTGGTGGGGGTGCAGGCTGGTGACGCCGTAGACGCGTTCGAGGGTGACCTTGCCGGTGGTGACGGTGCGGCGGCGTCGCACGACCTGCACGGCTTGGGCGGCGTGGGGGAAGTCGAGGCCGCGCGCGACGGAGCAGGTCTTGATCCGGCGGATCTCGTCGCGGCCGTGCGCGGTGGTGCGGGTTCTGTCCTGCAGCGGAACCTCCCGCCACGGCAGTTGCTTCAGCTCCTGCTGCAGGGTGGGGTGATTGCCCTTGATCACGGCGATGTAGTGGGCCTGCTTGTCCTCGACAAGGAAGCGGGCGTGCTCGGTCTGCGAGTGCAGCGCGTCGAAGGTGACCACGGTGTCGGCGAGGTCGAGCGGTGCGAGCAGGGGCCGGAAGACGGTGATTTCGTTGGTCTTCGAGTCGACCTCGCGCTGGGCGATGACCTGACCGCCCGCAGTCATGGCGGCCAGGAGGTGGACTTGGGTCCCGTCTCGGCGGCGGGCGCCGCGGACGGTCTTGCCGTCGACGGCCAGCGTGCGGAGGGGTTGCCGGCCCGGGGCCCGGCCGGACGGTGTTGGTCCGTGCTCGCGGTCGGCGAGCCAGGAACCGACCGCGGCGTCGAGGGCGTCGCCGTCGACGCGTTGCAGGAGGCGGCGCACGGTGGCCTCGGCCGGGGCGATGGGCCCGGCCGGGGCGATGGGCCCGGCCGGTTCGCGTACCGGTCCGCCGAGCGAGGCGAGCACGGCCGGCGGCGCGTCGGCAGCCCACTCCGCGATCGCCGCCAGGGACTTCGCCCCGGCGAGCACGGCACACGCGGCCAGCGCCAGGACGAAGGTCAGGGGATGACGGCGGCCGGCGGACCGACGCGGATCGGGTACGGCGGCCAGGCGGTCCAGCAGGCCGGGATGCTCGCTGAGAGTGGGCGGCGGTGCGGTGATGAGCTGGCTCAGGCCGGCCGGGATGAGCAATGATGAGCAGGTAGGCACGGTCTTCCGTTGCGGTGGTCAGGGCTTCGACACCTCATGATCACCCGAAGACCGTGCCTGCCTTCGTCCATCCCGGCCCTGCGAACACGGGTCCCACATCAGCCATCTGAACCGGCATCAACCCGGACAGATCCTCGGAACGACGTTGCCCTGGCCCCGGGGGTGGGTTTCCGTACTCCGGTTGGTCACGGAGGAACCGGAGCATCACCGATGCCCGAGCAGGTCGTTAGCCGAGTAGGCGTACAGGTCAGACGGCACCCCCGAGCGGGCGCCGCACGTCAGAAGTGGAGCCAATCATGACGTCAGAAGAAGAGGTTAAGCCGATCCTGGAGACCAGTTACTACCGCATCTCCCGTGTTGACAGCCCGGATGTCACGCAACTGCTCTCGGCGCGGAAGGCACTCTCTTCGGAAGAGTATTTCCTGGGGGTGGAGCCGATGGGTTCGGCCGATGGCCAGGGGATGGTGTGGTTTGTGGAGTCGGTGAAGGGCTCCATCGTCACGATCCGCAATAACTACAGCGGAACGTACCTGTCCTACGACGGCGACCCGGAGAAGGACAAGCCGGTCACCCTCAGCACCGAGCCCCGCCAGTGGACGCTTCGCGAGAATCCCTTCTGGCACAACATCAAAGGTGCCTGCCCCAAGGGAACCTGTGTGTCTGTCACCTACTGGCCAAACGGCGCCTTGAAGCCCGAGCTCGCCCTGGACCCGGTTCCACTGAACGAGCGCCAGGTCGGCGTTGCCCTGGAGCCCCACACCATGGGTTCAAGCCAGATGTGGGACTTCGTCCGCCTGTAGTGAAGCAGGCCGGGCGCCTGCCCGAGTTCGGTGGGGCTCATTCGTCGGTGTCTTCGTCGTCGCCCTCCTCCGCCGGGTCGCGCAGGAGCCGCAGGCCCCCGCCGGCCGGGACGGAGGGGCGGAAGCTGTAGCGGCCCAGCACGTTGAGGTTGGCGTGCCGGAGCGGGGAGAGGCGGGCGACGTCCTCGTCCAGGACGTCGTGCTCGCGCTGGCTGGCGGGCAGGGCCCGCAACTGCTCGACGGCGGCGTCCAGGTAGCGGGTAGTCCAAGCTCCGAGAACCGCGCGCCCTCCGGCACCGCCAGGAGCGCCACGAGGTCCTCGGGCAGCGCGCCGTCCGCCCCGCCGGGCGGCGTTGGCCACAGTGGGAATCGGCGCGAGCCGTAAGGAATCGGCGCGAGACGTGGGGAGACCATCAAGGTGACGGCAGGCCGCGGCCGGGAGCACAGCGTCGACTCCCCGCCCCGCGCCCTCCCACCCCGCCTCCTCCTGCCGGTGGCGTCGCGAAGCGATGCCGCCGGGCCGCCGCGCAGCAGACACCCCAGAACGCCGTCGGCGCGCAGCATCAGGTGGCCGGGATCTCGTCTCCGCTCCTGCTCTGCGCGCCGACTCTTCTACTCCTCTTCTTCGACGCTCCGGTGTCCGGACTTCGCTCAGCACCCGCCGGGGTGGCCAGGGAGAAGTAGTCGGCGCCGACGGCCGATGGACAAACAGGCGCTGAGCTGTGCGAACGCCACTTCCGGCGTGCCGCCTGACGCAACCCCGAGTTGCAACCTCAAGTAGCAAGCCCGAGTAGCAATCTGCAGAAGCAACCTCAGAGGCAACCGAGTAGCCGGTCGTTCATGTGCCTTCGCACGGTGGATGGCCAACTTCGCAGGCTTGATGGCCACACTTTTCGCGCTACCTGGCCAGCCCCGCTCAGTCCAGGAGAGGCCTGTGTCGCCCCATCAACCTGATAACACGGTGATTCACCCGCTCGGCTGACTCCCACGCGGTTCGCCTCGGACAGGGCCGGTGGGGTGACGAGGATGACCGCTATGAGTGCTGAGACGACCCGCCGCGTGGTGCTCTTCCGCCACGCCAAGGCTGAATGGTCCGATGTCGACGATCACGAGCGCCCACTCGCCGACCGTGGCCGCAAGGACGCGCCGGTCGCCGGCCGCTGGCTCGCCGGCGCCAGCATCAACCCCGACCTGGCGCTGTGCTCGACCGCGACACGCTGCCGTGACGCATGGAAGCTCGCTGCGGCCGAGCTGCCGCAGCGGCCGAAGTCGGTGTACGACGACCGTCTCTACGAGGCGTCACTCGGCGAGCTGATCGCCATCTTGAACGAAACCAGCGACGAGGTCGGCGACCTGCTGGTCGTCGGGCACAACCCCGGCCTGCACGCACTCGCCGACGCTCTCGCCGGCGAGGCGGACGGCGATCTGCTGCCGCGGCTGAACCGCAGCGGCTTCCCCACGTCCGCGATCGCCGTTGTCACCTTCACCGGCTCCTGGAAGAGCGTCGAGCACGGCGTCGGCAAGCTCGTCGCCTTCTGGACCCCACACGCCTGAGCGACGACCGACGTGACCAGCGAGGGCGGTGCCCGGGACTACCCCGGGCACCGCCCTCAGTGCTGAGCGCCGCCCGGCCTGGGGCAGAGGCTGTACGCGCCGCCGACAGGCTGGCCATGTAGCGCGAAAACTCCGGCCATCTACCGTGCACAGTCACAGTTCAGTCGAGGTCGGCGGATGCCAGGGCCACCGCGAGCACCAGGTACGGGGCGGCTTGCAGGCACTGCTCGGCCATCATGCTCGGGTCGGACGCCGTGACCGCGTCGACCGCCGCGTCCAGGACCTCGGCCGCGGTGAACTCCCCGCCGGCCATCAACGCGTTCACCAAGGCGACGGCCTGGGCCGGGTCGGCTCGCCAGAGTTCGGCGACCTGGTCACCGGCACCGGCCAGGTCGATGACCGCGCTCTGTTCCGCGGTCGGAAGTGGGACGGGCCAGGACGCTCCGGGCTCCTCCACGATCTCCTCGGCCCGCGCCAGCGCCACCCGCGCGGCGATCGTCCGCTGGGCCTGCTCCCGTTCCCGGGCGACGGCGGCCGGCCACCGGGCGTCGTCCTCGGCCCGGGCCGCCTCCAGCAGGGGGCGGCCGTGTGGCTGAGGTAGACGACCGGCAGCGGGTTCCACCACGACCGTCTCCTGCCCGGGCGGGGCGTCGGCGACGGGCTGGTACAGCGCCTGCGCCGCCGAAGCGCAGGCCCCGACCGTGGCGGTCAGGGCGGCGATCAGCCGCACGTGGCGGCGTCGGCGTGCGGGCAGGTCCAGGCTGGCGGGAGTCGCAGTCACCCACGCACTATCCCGCGCCGCACCCACCGGCGACTTCCGTTCCCGTGAACATCGTGCCGGTGGTCAGCGCCACTGGTAGGACGCGCCGGTCATCGCCGGGAGCAGCATCGGGCCGCCGGCCTGGGCGGTGTCGGGCCGAACGGCCTGGTCGAGGACGGCGCCTACGTCCGGGTACAGGTGGAGGCCGGCCACACTGGCCACCGGCAGCCACACCACCGACGCGCGGTCCGGGTCGTCCTGCTCAACCGGGGCGACGGCCGCCACCAGGTGGTCGGGCAGGTGAGCGACGTAGACCAGGTGCCGACGCCGGAACGGCGTGGTCTCGCCCGGCCGCTCGGTCTCCTGGTCCTGGACGAAGAGCAGCACCGGCGGCGCGGGCAGCATCGCCAGGTCGAGGCCGAGCTCCTCGATGAGCTCCCGACGCAGCCCGCCGAGCGGCTCCTCGCCGTCCTCGGCCAGGCCGCCAGGTAGGGAGTGCTGGAGGCCTGCCTCGCGCTGGCGCCGGATCAGGCACACCTCGCCGTCGTGGACCAGGACCGCGCACACCCGCACCCGCACCGGTCCGCTCCCCAGGCTGGTGGTCATCGCCGGGCCCAGGCCGGGCAGGCCGGTGGTCATCGCCGCGCCCAGGCCAGACAGGCCGGCTCATGCCAGGTCGTTCGGACAACCAGGCCGCCCTGGGCGAGGTGCTCGCTCGACCAGGTCCGACAGCACCCGCCGCCGGCGCCGGTCCGGGCCGGGGCGGGGCGGGCGGTCTCGCGGCGCGGACCGGCGCGGCGGGGGCGGGCACGGCGGCCGGTGCGGAGGGACGGCGGCGTCATCGGCGGTGGGGCCGGGTGGGTGTCGTCATGCCGAAGGCTCTGCCCACCCGACCGCCGCGCCGAACCCGGCCGCCACCCGAACGGACCACGCCGGAACGAAACTCACCGGCCCTGACCTGCGATGGAAAGTTTCCGGGCCCGGGACGGCCGTCGCCGGGGGCAAACTCACCGGCGGCTCCGGGGTGAAACTCAGCGGCCCGGGACGAAACTCCCCGGTGCAGGTCAGCGGTGGTGGCGAAACTCCCCAGTGCAGGTCAGCGGCCTGCACCAGGATGAGGGCGGGTCAGGGCCGGCGCCACCAGGAGTGGGTGCGCTTCGCCTCCGCGGCCGCGGCTTCCACGGCGACGCGCTCACGCTCGGCGGCCTCCCGCGCCCGCTGCTCGGCCACGTCCTGGCGGCAGCCGGCGCACAACCCGTCATCGTCCCAGGTGTCGGCCCGCTCCTGTTCGGCCCACCGCTCGTCCGAGAACCTCACCCGGCAGTCGGTGCAGGCCGGGCGCCGCCGCTCCCGCTGCGCCCGCTCGCGCTCTGCCTCCCGCTCCGCGCGAGCCCGCTGGACGGCCTCCTGCTCCCGCTCCAGCAGCCGGTCGCCGTCCGGGTTGTCGAGCGCCTTCGCCAACGTGGTCCACTCCTGGCCGCCGAACCGCCACCAGGCGGTCGGGCAGGTGCGCAACGTAGACCAGGTGCCGGCGCCGGTGAGGACCAGGGCGACGGGTGGTAGCTCTCGCGGGCGGACCCCGGGTAGGCGCGGCGCCACCAGTGCGTCACCCGCTCCGACGCCGTCTCCTCCGCCAGCGCCGGGTCGTTGTCCCGCGTCTTGGCGCGGAACAGCTCGCGGGCCGGCGAACTTCGCGGCCACCTTGGCCGGGGACATCGTGGAACGGTCGACCTCGACCATCAGCACCGGCACCCCGATCTCCGGGGCCTCCAGCACCGCGTCCGGGCGCACCTTGCGTCGG
Organism: Kitasatospora sp. NPDC022856; assembly: GCF_055561235.1. Classification (NCBI taxonomy): domain Bacteria; kingdom Bacillati; phylum Actinomycetota; class Actinomycetes; order Kitasatosporales; family Streptomycetaceae; genus Kitasatospora; species Kitasatospora sp. NPDC022856. Next base: position 28,236 of record NZ_JBVHHE010000052.1, read on the forward strand.
CCGCCCTGCAGGGCGAACTCCACCTCCGTCGCCCAGGACGCGACTGTATCCACCCCACCCGTGACGGAGCGGCCTGTTCCCCCCATAGGAGGCGAGCGGGTGCGAAGACCTACGGACTTCGCTTCTCCTGTAGTCAGCAATAGAACCAAGAAAGGACACGAAATTGATCAACAACCTCTCACGGAGGAACAGAGGCAACCGCCCAGGACGAGGTGCTACCGGAGTAGCTGTGCTCGTCACGACCTGCTGGTCTCTCTGGCTGGCGCCCGCCGCGCACGCCGCCACAGCGTCGGCCCCTTCTTACTGCACAATCGACACTTCCACAGGAAAGACAGTCATCACCTGCCCGTACGTGAACGCTGGAGACACCGTCCAAGCCGACGACAACGGCGACACCATCACCATCAACGGCACTAATGCCGGGACCGTCCGGGGCGGCACCGGTGACGACACCATCACCGTCACGGGAGTCAAGGGCCCCAACGGCATGGCCGGAGCCGACGGCAGCTACGGCAAGCCCGGCAGCGACGGCGGCCCGGGCGGAAATGGGACTCCGGCGAATACCGGCATCATCGACGCCGGCACCGGACGCAACACGGTCACCCTGCGCGGTGGCGCCGGCGGAACCGGCGGGCACGGCGGATCCGGCGGGAACGCGAGCGGCGGCGACGCTGCGGCGAACGGCGGTCACGGCGCAGCTGGCGGCAACGGCGGACGGGCGAATACGGGCAGGGTGAGCGTCGGGGGTGAAGGCGGCATCATCAGGCTCACTGGCGGCCCCGGAGGCGCCGGTGGGCCTGGGGGCGCCGGCGGCACCAACCCGTGCCACCCCAACTGCGGTGGGTCCCGAGGTAACGGGGGGGCAGGGGGACACGGAGGACATGGAGGTGACGGCTCTGCCGCTCCCGGCACCCACGAAGCCATCATCTCCGCCGGCACCAGCGACATCCACGTCGACGGCGGTAGCGGCGGCCAGGGCGGCAGCGGCGGCAGCGCTGGAGGGTCGTTCGCATTCACCGGTAGGGCCGGGGTCGGTGGGTACGGCGGAGCCGGCAACGCCACGGGCGTCATCCAGGCCAGCACGTCCTCGACAGTGGCCACGGGCGGCGTTGGCGGCGACCAGGGGTCTTTCGGTAGGAAGGCTTACGGACTCGGCTTCGGCGGCGCTGGCGGTGCGGGGAACGGAGGCACCATCACAAGCGAAACCGTGACCGTCACGGGCGGGAACGGCGGCAACGGCCATACTCTGGGCAGCAGAGGCGGTGACGGTGGTAACGGCAACAACGGCACCATTACGGCGACGACCGTAATCGCGGCCGGCGGTGACGGCGGTGGCGGCCAGGACGGCGGTAGCGGCGGCTTCGGAGACACCGGTGCTATTACCGCCACGACCAAAACGATCACCGATGGCAAGTCCCCCGGCGAACCTGACGGCGGTCGTGGATAGCGGTTCTGACGGCCACGGGGTGAACGGGTCTCGGGGTGGGCGCCGCAGTCCGCGCAGGTGCGGCTGACAGTGCGGCGGGCGGCGGCCGCGGTCAGCTGCGCTGGCCGCTCCCGCCCGGCCTGCTCGCGGACCGTGCGGCGGAGCCGGTCGTGGAACTCCTTGACCAGAGCCCAGGCGGGTCGGCGTTTCCGTCGTCGTCGCGAAACGAGTCGGGCCTGACGGTGCTCGTTCCGGTGGACATCGGGACGGCCGGCAGCTCCTGGATCGCGCCTCATTCGTCCTCTGTCACCCGCAGGAAGGAGAAGCGGCCCGCCTTGGGCGAGGACGCCGGGTGGTGGAAACGGTACCGGCACGAGCGGTCCCACAGGCGGCTGGGCCGAGCCACCGACCGCGCGTTCATGTTCGAGGGCGCGGTGGACGAGGCGTTCCTGCGCTACCTGAAGATCGAGCTGGTGATGCACGTGCTGACCGACCTCACCGCCGATGAGGTCACGATGTGGCGGCGCACCGAGGGGATCGTGTCGGCGCGCAATCTGGTGGAGCTGCGGGACTTCGTCCGGCAGTCCACCGGCCGCCCGGACTGGGACTTCACCACCGGCCGACGGCAGCAGGCGCCACCGAAGAGCGCTGCCTGAACCGGTCCAGGACGTGATCGAGTGGCCGCATCGGAGCCGGGAGAATAGTCCGGTGACCAGCCAGCTCCCCGCGGCCTCACCTCCCTGATCCCCATCCCCGCACCTACCGCAGGTCAGCGCGCCGCCGCCCATCTCCTGCGGCCCCCGCCTGGTCTGCCAGGTCACCGGTCGCCTCCGGGGCGCGCGGCTCGGTGGCGGTCGCGGCATCGATGCCACTGAGGCCCGGGGCGCACAGGGCCCGGGCGAGGCGGATGAAGTCGTCCTTGGACAACTCGTCGTCCCAGTCGGGATCCACGATGCGAAACAGGGCGTTCGGCAGGCCCTCGATCACCTTCATGCTCCTGGCGTCCGCCGAGGTCGCCCGCAGTGCCTGGACGAACTCCTGCTTGGCCAGCGGGTCGGTAGTGCTGTTCGCATGGCGCCGCACCTCGATCCAGAACTCGCGGTAGCTGGTCTCCAGGAGAGTCCTCCCGGTGTCGCCCATGTCCTCGTTGCCCAGACGGTAGGCGTCGGTGAGGGCGTCCGCCAAACGCCGGAAGTCCCGCTCGTCCAGGGCATTGTGGTGGCCGGTGTCGAGGGCATCGAAGAGCTTCTCGAACCTCGCGGTGATGGGATCGGTGGCCATCGGACGGTCCTCTCAATCGCAGGGTGCGGGGCTGCCGGGACGGCTCGCCCCGGACCAGGACTATCCGTGCACACGACGCCCGGCAACAACTGACATCCGTTCGACTGCCTTTCCACCCGTCCGCTTGACCGCGTTCGCGGCTCCTGCGCTGCACCGGCCCGAAACCTCAACGCCCTTCGGCCAGGCCGCCGGGCAGGGAGTGCTGCACGCCGTCGGGGCGGTCGCGCCGGACAGGGCCAGGCGGCCGTCGTGGAGGAGCACCGTGCACACCCGGGTCCGAACCGGCGCCGTCACCGGTCGGCGACCAGGTCGGTGTCGTCGGGCAACGTCGGCAGCGGCCAGGACACGTCGGGTGCCCAGGTCGGCCAGCCGGTGGTGAAGGGGCCGGCGTGGTTGTCGAGCATGGTGATCGCCCGGCCCTTCGCCTGCTCGACCTGGCGGTGGAGGTAGTCGTCGATCACCCCGAGGCGGCGCAGCTGGGTGTACTCGGCGCGGTCCTTCCAGTGGTGGCCGGACAGGCCGGGGGTGACGACCAGGTCCAGGCACAGGTCGAGGGTGTCGATGCCGTCGGGGCGGCGCTGGAAGGGCTTCTCGAAGTTCACGTACCAGCGCAACGGCTCCTTGGTCGTGGCGTCCTGGAAGCAGTGCACGGAGAACCACTCCCCGGCCAGGAAGTGGGAGAGCAACTCGGTGCCGGTCCAGCGGTAGCGGCCGAGCGTCCAGGTGCCGGCCGCCAGGTTCTGCCCGACGAAGCGGTTCGCGTTTGCGGCGAATCCCTGCGCCGACACGTACGCATGAGCCGTCATTGTACGGCTGGGAGTGCGCCAGCGTGCTGTGGCTGTCGGGCAACTACCGGGTGGCGCCCGGGCCCTGGCCTCCACCCCGTGGCCCCCGGGGACGCATGCACCCGGCCGGTCAGGGCCCGGGCCAGGCCAGGGGGTCGAAGGCATGCAGGGTCGTGTCGATGATGGCGTCATGACGAAGCACTGCCCGACTGCTGTGTCAGTGTCTCGTGGCACTGTGCGGCCCATGATCAACAATTTTGACGGTGCCGACCATATCAACTGGTCGTCCATGGGCCACGCCTACGGTCCGGCCGACGACGTACCGCTGTGGCTGGAGCAGATGGCCTCGCCCGACCCCGTCGTCCGGGAGAAGGCGTTCAGCAGTTTCTACAACTCGGCCCTCCACCAGGGCTCCGTCTACGAGTCCACGGTGGCGAGCCTGCCGTTCCTGGCCACGCTCGCCAACGACTCCGGAACGCCGGACCGCGCAGCTGTTGTCGGGCTCCTGGTCAGCATCGGGCGCTCAGCGCTGGAGCGCTTGTCCTTTGTCGACGAAGACGGCCTGTCCAACTACGATCCGTCCGTCGACGAGCCGTTCCCCGATGCAGACGCCATGCTGCAACTGCGCGAGCGGGGCGACGACTTCGTGCGGCACGCGGCGGACCCGGACCCGCGGGTACGGCGGGCCGCCGTCCCGGCTCTGGGGATGTTCCTCGGCAACACCGAACGGGCGTTCACCCTGCTGCGCGAGCGACTGGCCGCCGAGAACGGCACCGTGGAGCGGCTGCTGGTGATCGAGGCCGCCGCGACCCTGGCCCAGCGACTGCCGACCGCGCTCGGCCCGGTGACGGCCTGGCTCACCGCTCTGGCCACGGACCCGGCACTGGACGCCGACATCCGGCTCGCCGCCATCGTTCACCGGGCCGCCTGCACGCCGGAGGCCATCGACACCTGCATCGTCCCGACGGCGATAGGCCTGCTTCAGCAACTCACCCCCGAACCGGAGCCCGAGGACGGGGTGGCCGAGGCCGATTCCGAAGTCGGAGCCCGGCCGACGGACTGCGGGCAGTGCGCCTGCTTGAACACCGCCGCCGAACCAGCACCGGACCAGGGCGCTTCGCCGCAGCTCGCGGCGATCTTCGACGACCTCGACCGCCACGGCCGTATCCACGCCCCCACCACCGAACTGCTCACCACCCTCCACCGGGCCCTGGACGCACGGGTACCCGAGCGCACCGCCCTGCTCATTGCCCAACTCCGCAGCCCCGACCGGGCCACCCGCCATGACGCCATCACCATGACCTGGGACCTGATCCGCTCCTGGCGCGGCGACCACACCGGCCTCGTCCTCGCCCTCGCCGACCACCTGCGACCCGACGACCCCTACACCGCCGCCGAAGCAGCCGAAACCCTCGGCAAACTCCCCACCGCCCTCGCCGAACCGGCACGCGAAGCCCTCGCCGCTCTCGTGGAGGCCCACCGCACCACCTCCTGCCCGAACGTCTGGGCCGCACGACACCCGCTGCTACGCCGGGCCCATCAGCAGGCGGTCACAGCGTTGGCCGGCCTCGGCGACGAGCGGGCCCTGCCCAGCCTGCTGACGGCGCTCGACACCGGCACCGACGACTGGCGTGCCCTGCAGGTCGCCGGACACCTCCCCCAAGCAGCCGGGGAACTACTGCCCAGAATCACCCGGCTCCTGGCCGACGCGGACCTGTCTTCCCGGCCCTGGGGATCCGCGCCCACGCTCATGGCCGCCCTAGGCAAGCTCGGCGGCCCGGCGGCTGTCCCGGCGCTCGCCACGGCCCTCGTCACCGCCCTGGAGCAGGGGCACTGGCGTACCGCGGGCGCGGCCCTCTACAACCTGGGCTCCATCGGCACCGGTGCCACAGCCGCGCTGGCGGTGATCCGGCCGATCGCCGACGCCGAGGACCCTGACCTGCGCTTCGCAGCCACCCAGGCCCTGTGGGACATCGAGGGCGATCCCGGCGACACGGTGCCGCGGCTGACCGCCCTGCTCGACACCGGCAAGGACCAGGACGCAGCCGATCTCCTCGGCCGGATCGGGGCGCCGGCGGGCGAAGCACTACCCCGCCTGAGGCAGATGCTCGAAGGCGGGCATCCCGTAACCCGGGTCTGCGCCGCCGCCGCGATCTACGACATCGGCGGCCCTGCCCAGGTGGGGACCGTCCTGCCCGTGCTGCTGGAGACGTGGGAGGAGAACAGAACGACCGTCGGCCGCGTCCTGGACTGCCTGCAACGGATGGGCCCCTCCGCCGCGCCCGCCCTCCCTCTCATCCACGCCGAACTCGCTCTCGCACGCCGGGGCGGCGGCTACTTCGGGAGCATCGCCGACGACGAGGACCTCCAGCACGCCGGCCGAGCCGTCATCCGCCAGACAGCCTGACCCGCGGCCGACGCCGCTCCGGTCTGGACGCCCTGCTCCAACACGGCAGGCCTCGCGACGCTGTCCGGTCTCCTTGAGGACGGCCCACAGCGCGGGCCTGACCTGCGGGCGTTCAGGACGGGCGAGAGGCACACCGCTCTCGGTCCCGCCCCACCGCCGCGCCGAACCCCGCCCCCACCCGAACGGACCACGCCGGGACGAAACTCACCGGCCCTGACCTGCGATGAAAAGGTTCCGGGCCCGGGGCAGCCGGCCCCTGGCGGCCAAACTCACCGGCAGCTCCGGGGTGAAACTCACCGGCCGGGGACGAAACTCCTCAGTGCAGGTCAGCGGCCTGCACCAGGAAAAGGGCAGGTCAGGACCGGCGCCACCAGGAGTAGGTGCGCTTCGCCTCCGCGGCCGCGGCTTCCACGGCGGCCCGCTCACGCTCGGCGGCATCCCGCGCCCGCTGCTCGGCCACGTCCTGGCGGCAGCCGGCGCACAGCCGGTCGTCATCCCAGGTGTCGGCCCGCTCCTGTTCGGCCCACCGCTCGTCCGAGAACCGCGCCTTGCAGCGGGTGCAGGCCGGGCGGCTCTCCTCCCGTTCGGCTTCCTCGCGGACGCGGCGGGCGGCGGCCTCGGCCTGGCGCTCGACGGCCAGGAGCCGGTCGCCGTCCGGGTTGTCCAGCGCACTGGTGAGGGTGTGCCAGCCGCTGCGGCCGAAGCGCCGCCACACCGGGGCAGCGGCGCCCTGGTCGTCGAGCAGCTGCAGCGTGGTGGCGACCACCGGCAGCGCCAGGTGGTAGTTACCCGCCGTCACCCCCGCGTACGGGTACGGCCGCGGGCTCCAGTAGGCGGCGGAGCCGGCCTCCACCGCGTCAAGGCGGCGCAGCAGCCGCTGGTGGTCGCGTTCGGCTTTCGCGGCCTGCTGCTCGGGGGTGAGGGGCCGGGTGCCGGGGCGGTCGCGTTTGCGGCCGGGGGTGAGGACCAGGGCGACGGGTGGGTAGCTCTCGTGGCCGGTGGGCGGGTAGGCGGTGGGCGGGTAGGCGGTGCGCCAGTGCCGGTAGTCGTGGACGGCGGCCCCGTTGTGCCAGGCGGCTTTCGCCCGGGTCTTGTCGGCGCCCTTGGCGAGCAGTTCGCACCAGGCGGTGTAGGTGGCGAGCTTCTCGACGAGCTGGCCGACCGTCTCGTTGTCGCGGTCGACCTCGACCAGGAGCACCGGCACCTTCGCGCCGGAGTCGCGCAGCACGAGGTCGGCGTAGCGGGCGGTGCGGCCGGGCACCGCGTGGCGGACCTCGGTGGTGAGGGTCAGCGGCGAGCCGTGGCCGGCTCGGGTCAGGTGCCCAGTGGTGGCGACCACGTCCAGGGCGTGCTCCTCATAGCCGGCGCTCTTCTCCTCGCGGACGGTGGACAGCTTGGTGCCGGGCGGCAGCAGACGGGCGGCTTCCTTGTGGCCGGCCTGGGTCTGGCACCAGAGCTTGCGGCCACGGGCCCAGCCGTCCGGGCGCGCTTTGCCCGTGTCCTGGAGGTCGAGCAGCGCGTCGCGGGTCGACTTGTCGCTGGCCTGCCTGGGCAGGGCCAGGTGCCAGAGCTCCCGGCCGTGGCGCGCTGGAACAGGACGAGCGCCACCATGACCCTCGCCCTGGCCGGACCCGTCGCACGGTGCTTGCGCCTCCGGTTTCCAGGAGCAGCGGTAGAAGGGTTGTCGCCACGGCGGCGACCCCTTGTCCGGCGCTGCTGGCCTACGGAAACGGACCGGTCCGCCGCCGAGGGCACGGAGGTGCCGACGGAGGCGGCGCCGGGGCCCTTGTCCCGGCCGGGTGAGGCCTTCGCCTGTCGGTTGGTCGGCGGTCTGGTCGCCGTCGTCCGGACCGGGCGCTGTGAACGAGGTGGTGGTCATCGAGTGGCCTTCCGTCAGCAGGAAGCCGGGGCCTGCGTGGTGGCCGGCCCGGCACCCGGACCGGCGCCCGGGTGCGGCCGACCATGCACGGCACCCCCTTGTCCGCGGCCTGACCGAACCCCTTGTCCGACCCCTTGACCCCGCCCGATGAGCCCCGGCCTGGGGCCTTGTCCTCCCGGAATGTCCGTGACCGACACCACAGACCGCCAGGCCGCGCGCCCAGGCGCCGACGCGCGCGGTGCGGGTGTGGGGCGCGCGGCGGTGCGAGTGCGGGACGGATGCGGCGGTGCGGGTGCGGGGCGCGCCGCACCAGCCGGTGCGGCACGGTCGCCGGGCTTCCTCCGGCATCGCGCGCCGCGCTTTGTCCAGGGGAAATGCGCCGTTGTCCAGGGGAAACGCGGGACCGCACCAGTGCGGCGGACCACCGCGCCACGCACTCTGCAGGACCTGTCCATAGGCGCGCCGCGCGCTGCTGGAACTGTCCATCGCGCGCACCACGCCGCGCCGCGTCCAGGAGTCGGAGCGCGCACCGCGCGCACCGCGCGGGGCGGTGCAGTGCGGTGCGGGGTCTACCAGCGGGTGAGTTGTTCCCGAGCGCGCGGAGCAGCAGGGCGAGGGCGGCGTCGGGGCCGGGGCAGAGCAGGGGTTCGCCGCTGGCGGCGTCGGCGACGATGCTGCTGTCGATGAGGGCGGTCCAGGTGCCGCGCTGGACGTCGTACTCCTCGATCCAGCCGACCGGGCGGCCGCCTTGCTGCAGTTCCTGGACGCCCGAGTGGTGGGGCCAGGTGAGGTGGATGAGGCCGTCGGCGAGGGCGTAGCGGGTCGGGATGCCCAGGTCGCGGTCGGAGGGCACGCTCCAGCCGGTCGAGCGCTTGAGGGCCTGGTGCGGCACGCTGGCCACCGCCCGCTCGGCCCGGAGCCGGATGGCGTGCGCGCGCTGGAGGGCGTCCAGGGCCTCGCCGACGGTGCGGTGGGTGCGGGCTCCGCCGGCGCTGTCGATCAGGATCACGGCGGCCCGCTCGCCCTGGTGCTCGGCGGCGATGTGCCCGGCCGCTCCCCACGGGCCGTCCGGCAACGACGCGGTCCAGCCGACCGGCCGGCCCCGGTGGAGCAGCTGGTGGACGTCCTCGGCCTGCAGTCCGTCCACGAGGCCGAGTCGAATGCTGAAGCTGTTCGAGACCACCATCGTGGCCCACCTCGGCACCGCCGGCCCCATGGGCGCCATCGCCGAGCAGCAGCTGCGCATCCTCGCCCGGCCGATCCTGCAACCCGGGCTGATGCGGTTCCCCCGGCCTGCCACGCGGGCATGAGCCGGACATGGACGAGGAGCAGGCCGACCCGGGCGCAGCGGCAAGACCGGCCGGCACGGCGAGCCCGCCCACCCCGCGAGCAGCCGCAGGGCGGGGATGATCTATCTAGCTGGCCATCAGCCACGCGTGGTTGAGCTCCACCTGCCGGATGAGCAATCTGTCAGACCCCGGGTCCGCCGCTACTCGGCCCGCCAATGAACGAAGCGGGGCGGCTGCTCGCCCCAGGTCACGACGGCGCCGACGGGGCTCGGGCTGATCCCGCCGGAGAGCAGCCTGTAGAGGAACTCGACCATGCCCATGTCGAAGACCAAGGGCGCACCGCCGCTGCGGCCGAGGATCAGGACCGGCCAGACATCAGGATCGTCGCCAATCGTCAACCAGCCGAGGTTGTCGGCGGTGCAGGAGCCTCCCCAGACGATGATCTGCTCAGCGGAGCGCACCTCGTCGGTGGGCTCGCCGTCCTCCTCGAAGGCCCAGCGTGCCTCCTCCGTCATGCCGTGCATGCCGGGTTTCGGGGCGTTCGGCGGCATCAGTTCGTCGGGGGCGAACACGGCAAGGGAGCGAGAGATCTCCCCCTGCCCGTACCGGGTGATGAACTCGGTGTAGTCGCGCGGGAACCGGAAGCCCCACGCCGACTCGGCCGCCCAGTCACCAGACTCGCCAGCTCCCTCGTGCGGGGGCATGAGTTCCATGAGCCTGTTGATGTCGAATGTGTCCGTCGTCTCCTCCCTCGTACCTCCTGTCAACCGCCTGTCCCTGGCGGCCTCGCTTTGTCCGGCGGCCGAGCGCCGAGCGCCGGCCGCCAGACAAGGTTGGTGCGTCAGATCCTCGGCCCGCCGGTCAGCGGATCGAGCCTGTCGCGTGACCTCTGCCGCCGAAGCCGCCAGTGGACGAAGCGGGGGGACTCGCAGCCCCAGGCGTCGGTGATGCCGACGGGGCACGGATCGATCTCCGCCGTGAGCATCCCGTGGAGGAACTCGGCCATCCCCATGTCATAGACCTGGGGGGCACCGCCGTTCCTGCCGAGGACCAGGACCGGCCAGGCGTTCGGGTCGTCGCCGACCGTCAGCCAGCACAGGGTGTCGGCGGTGGCAGAGCCTCCCCAGGCGATGATCTGCTCAGCGGAGCGCACCTCGTCGGTGGGCTCGCCGTCCTCCTCGAAGACCAAGCGCGCCTCCTCCGTCATACCGCGCAAGCCGGGTTGCGGGGCATCCGGCGGCATCAGCTCGTCAGGAGCGAGCACAGAAACGCAGGCCTCGATGCTCCCCTGCCCGTACCAGTTGATGAACTCGGTGTAGTCGCGCGGGAACCGGAAGCCCCACGCCTGCTCCACCGCCGCCCAGTTACCGGATTCACCGGCCCCGTCGTGCGGGGGCATGAGTTCCATGAGCCTGTTGATGTCGAATTCGCGTGCCATTGATCACTCTCACTGTAGCCCGAGATTGTACCAGGTCTTGGATTTTGGCCCATAGAGCGAGTTCGGAACGACCTCGGCCTTCTGGAATCCGGGGACTCCGGCCGCGTCGGTCCCGAACGCCATCATGATGTACGCCACGGGGACCACCTTGCTGTCGTCGGCGTAGACCGGCTCCACGTTGTAGTGCACGATCTGCTTGTTCTTCACCACCTGATAGATGACTTCCTTCTCGAAGGCGCGCATGTTGTCCTCGATCCGGCCGTTGGCAACGCTCCGGTAGGAATTGGCCTGACGCGCACAGGTGGAGAGGTTCCTGAGATCCTTCCCGTCCCCACCGAGCTTGTCCGCGATGAGGTGGCAGGCGTTGATCGCGGTCTCGGGCTCCAGGCCTTCGCCGTCAGCCAGGTCTCGTGCTTCCTGGTAGCGTCCCGGCTTCTTGGTCCCGACCGGGCTGCCCTTGTCTATGAGCGAGTCGTCGATGCAGGCGTCCGCGGCGGTGGCCCTGTTGCCCCGGACGGTGTCGAGATCGCCGTAGTCGATGTACGCCTTACCGTTGCGGTAGCAGCTACCGCCGCCACGGCCGGACCGGTCCAGGGGGTTGCCGAACCCCTGGGAGGAAAGCGGCCACGGAAGGTCAATGACGATCGGACTCGCGTCCTGATTGACGGTCAGCATCGCCAGGAGGTCGGCGGTCGAGTAGGAGGCGGACAGCCACTTTAGGGCGTCTTCGGGTTTGGGGGGCATCCAGTCAGGCTGGGGGACGGGCCGTTCCACGGTTGCCTTGGCCGGGTCCCACAGGCGTTTGGGCGGC
>NZ_JBVHHE010000053.1:0-38548 GCF_055561235.1 Kitasatospora sp. NPDC022856
TCTGGCTGAGGAAGGTGCCGAATCCGGCCGGGGGCTGTGCCAGCCGGTCCACTTCCTCCTTGAGGGCCACGATCTGGTCGCGGGCCTCTCGCAGGGTGGAGGCGAGCCGTTCGTTCTGGGCGGACACGCCGGCCAGGTTGGTCTGGAGCTCGACGATCCGCTCTTCGAGGATTCTCGAATTGCGCGGCGAGTCGGCGAGCTTGCGGCGCAGCACGGCGATTTCCTGCTCAAGGTACGAGACCTGAGCGGCCTCGTCGGAACCACGAGCGGGCCGGCCGGTGCTGCGGTTGTAGTCGTCATCGTGGGCTGCCACGGTCCTCACCTCCTCCGGGGAGCTGGACGCTTCCAGACCCTACCTGGGACCAGGGGTCCGTAAACCCCTAGATCAAGAAAGATGGAACGGGCGTGTCCGATCTTCGCCCTCGCGTGCTTCCCCTCTGCTTAGGGGATACCCAGCGCGCACCACCCAAAGCCGACCAGATGTATCGTCGAACGAGTCGATATCCGATCGCGACCGAGGGTCGCGGTCAGATCGTTGTACGAATGGCGGGATTGCCTCCCATTTGGGGGCGACCCGGGACAGAAACGGCAGGGGACCATGTCGGTGACCGAAGAGGCGAAGGCCGGCGAAGCGCTGGAGGTGTGGATCGACCAGGATCTGTGCACCGGCGACGGCATCTGCGCGCAGTACGCGCCCGAGGTCTTCGAGCTGGACATCGACGGCCTCGCCTATGTGAAGGGCTCGGACGACGAGTTGCGCCAGCAGCCCGGCGAGACCGTGCCGGTGCCGCTGACGCTGCTTCAGGACGTGGTGGACTCGGTGAAGGACTGCCCGGGCGACTGCATCCACGTGCGCCGGGTCTCCGACCGGGCCGAGGTCTACGGCCCGGACGCCGAGTAGCCCGGGCCGGCGGACCCCTGAGCCCGGCGGGCACCCGCCCCGAGGCGACCGCGATCCCGCCCCGAGCCGAAGGGGCGCGCCGGTGCCGAAAGGGAGAAGCGAGGACACCCCGAGGAACGAGGGGCGTTGGAGCGCCGACCGTCGGCGCCGGGTCGAAGCGCCCCGGAGGCGAGCGGGCGAGAACACAGCCCCGGAGGCGAGCCGGCGAGTAGCAGTCAGGCCTGCGCCAGTGGAGCGGTGGTCTGGGAGCGGTTCCAGCCGGCGTCCTTGCGCGTCCAGGTGAGGTCGAGTGAGATGTCCGGGCTGAACCGCGGCACGTCGTCGCCGGAGTACCCCTGCGCGTGGCCGGTGATGGTGCCGTCGCTGCGCAGGCCGAGCCTTCCGACGGTGAGGTTCTCGCGCTCGGAGAGCAGGGTGGCCACCACGACGGGCCGGCCGTCGGGGCCGGTGCCGAGCAGGTAGACGGCGTCCGGCGGGGTGCCGTTCTCGGCCGCGCAGTGCGCGGCGGCGACGGTACCGGGCCGGCCGTCGCCGAGGTCGGCGGCGAAACTGACGGATATCTTGACCGGGAACGGGCCGCAGTCCAGCGGGAGTTCGGCCTTGGCCGGATCGGGCGCGGCGGCGGCCGGGAGGGCCTTCACGGTGGGGCGGGCCGGTTTCGGCGTCCCGGTGGCCGGATCCGCGGCGAGCACGGTGGCCACCACGGCGGCGCAGCCGCCGATCGCGAGGGCCCAGTGCCAGGGGGCCGATCGGGCGTGTCCGGGCCCGCTGCGGGCCTGCGGTGTCTGCTGCTCAACCCTCGCCGTGACCGCGGTCTCCACCAGGCGTCCCCTCCAGTGGGTCGGTGTGAGCGAGCATCGTCCCACACCGGCGTGGACGGAGGGTGGCGCGGGTGCGGGGGTAGCACGAAGGGGTGGTACGCGGGCGCGAAACCCGCTGTACCACCCCTGGTGGACGTACCGTCAGCCGAGCCGCTCCGGCTGCTCGACGTCGCCGGTGCGGGCGGCGGCCCGGGCGGCGGCGCGCTCCTGCAGGCTCGGCTCGGCCGAGCCGTTGTCGTAGTCCTCGCCGTACGCGCCCTTGGCCGGGCGGCGGCGGCGCAGCGGCGGCTCGACGCCGTCGGCGAGGCGGCGGGAGGTGAGCAGGAAGCCGGTGTGCCCGATCATCCGGTGGTCCGGGCGGACGGCCAGGCCCTCCAGGTGCCAGGTGCGGACCATGGTCTCCCAGGCCTGCGGCTCGGTGAAGGTGCCGTGCTCGCGCAGCGCCTCGACGGTCTTCGACATCTGCGTGGTGGTGGCCACGTAACAGCAGATGAGGCCGCCGGGGACGAGCGCCTTGGAGGCGACGTCCAGGCACTCCCAGGGGGCCAGCATGTCGAGGATGACGCGGTCGACGTCGGACTCCACCAGGTTGTCCTGGAGGTCGCCGACGGTGAGCTTCCACGCCGGGTGGGGCCCGCCGAAGTAGCGCTCGACGTTGCTCTGGGCGATGTCGGCGAAGTCCTGCCGGCGCTCGTAGGAGGCCAGCATGCCGGTGTCGCCGACGGCGCGCAGCAGGTAGGTGGAGAGCGCGCCGGAGCCGACGCCGGCCTCGACCACGCGGGCGCCGGCGAAGATGTCGGCCATGGCGAGGATCTGCCCGGCGTCCTTCGGGTAGATCACGGCGGCGCCGCGCGGCATGGACAGGACGTAGTCGGGGAGCAGGGGGCGCAGCGCGAGGTACGGGACGTTCCCCGTGGTGCGCACGACCGTGCCCTCGGGGGCGCCGATCAGCTCGTCGTGCGGGAACGCACCCTTGTGGGTGTGGAACTGGTTCCCGGCCTGGAGCGTGAACGTGTAGTGGCGGCCCTTCGGGTCGGTCAGCTGGACCTGGTCCCCGACCTGGAAGGGCCCGCGTCGGCGGGTGGCACCGGTCGGTTCGGACATGCGGACAATCCTAAGGGAAGCAGGCGCTCCGCCCGACCACGATGATCACCGGCCGGCGATCGCGGCGGTCAGCCGCCGCTCGATGTCGCTGAGCGTGGCGACGCCGTAGACCCGGCCGTCGGCCTCCACCACCAGGTACTCGGTGGCCGGGTGGGCCCGCAGGGCGCGCAGCAGGTCCTCGCCGGCGAGTTCGACGGGCAGCCGCAGGCCCGGTTCGAGGTCGCGGGCCAGTGCGCCGACGGCGATCCAGGGGCGGCGGTGCTCGGGGACCTCGCGGACCTGGGACTCGCGGACCAGGCCGATCGGGTCGCCGCGGCCGTCGACCACGACGACGGCGCCGGCCTGCTGCTCGCGGACCCGGCGCAGCGCCTCGCCCAGCGGGGTGTCCGCGCTGACCTCGACGCCCCGGCGGACGAGGTCGCGCAGCCGCAGGTCGGGCAGCACCTCCTTGAGCCGGGCCTGCTGCACGCCGGCGCCGGCGCCGTTCCAGATGATCACGGCCAGGACGGCGGCCAGCACGGCGTCGATCAGGGTGTCGGTGGTGGTCCGGTCGGCGCCGCGGGCGGCGCCGAGCAGCGGCAGGCCGATCAGGACGGCGACGGCCAGCACGCGGCCGGCCCAGGCGGCGGCGACGGTGCCGGTCATCGGCCGGCCGGTGACGGCCCAGACGACGGCGCGCAGCATCCGCCCGCCGTCCAGCGGGAGGCCGGGCAGCAGGTTGAAGGCGGCGACGACGAGGTTGGAGACCATCAGGCCGGTGAGCAGCACCCCGGGGACGCTGGAGAGCTCGACGGCCTGGACGGCGAGGTAGAAGACGCCGCCGAGGAGCAGCGAGAGCAGCGGGCCGACGAAGGCCAGCCAGAACTCCCGCCAGGGGCTCTCGGCCTCCTTCTCGATCTCGGAGACGCCGCCGAGGAACTGCAGCCGGATGCGGCGGACCCCGAGCCGGTAGCGGAGCGCGACCACGGTGTGGGCGAGCTCGTGGATGAGGACGGAGCCGTAGAACGCCACCGCGAAGAAGAACGCGACCAGGTAGCGGTTGGCGCCGAGCCCGGGCAGGACGTTCTCCAGCTGGCCGCCGAAGACCCAGGTGATCAGCGCGGCGATGACGAACCAGGAGGGGGTGACGTAGACGGGTACGCCGAAGGGCCGGCCCATCAGGATGCCGTTGCGGCCCTCCGGCTCCTCGGGCGGCCGGGGACCGGACCGGGAGTCGCCGTCCTGCGGGGGCCGGTCGGAGGTCTGACGCCCCCTGCTGTCGCTCACCGTGATCCCTTCGGTCGGTTCACTGTCGTGCGCCGTGCGCCGGTGCGCCCACGCTACGTGATCAGGGCCGGGTGCCGTCGCGCGCCCCTCTCGCAGGGTTCATACCCACTGGGAGGCCGGTGTGGCAGCACCGTGGCAGCGGGATGACAGCTCAGGGCAATAGGGTCGGGGTATGCAGCAGACCGACACCAGCAGCGCCGTCGTGGCCCCGGCGCGTCCACCGGCGCCGCCGACCGGCCTGTCCCCGTCCCGCGCGGGGGACTTCCTGACCTGCCCGCTGCTGTACCGGCTCCGGGTGATCGACAAGCTGCCGGAGCCCCCGAGCGCGGCGGCGACCCGGGGCACCCTGGTGCACGCGGTGCTGGAGCGGCTGTTCGACAGCCCGGCGGCCGACCGGACGCCGGAGCGGGCCCTGGGGCTGCTGCGGCCGCAGTGGGAGCGGCTGCTGGGCGAGCGCCCGGAGCTGGTCTCGCTGTTCCCGGAGGACCCGGACGGCGCGGCGCTGACCCGCTGGCTGGCGGACGCCGAGAAGCTCGTCGAGCGCTGGTTCCGGCTGGAGGACCCGACCCGGCTGCATCCGGTGGAGCGGGAGCTCTACGTGGAGACGGCCCTGGAGTCGGGGCTGCTGCTGCGCGGCTACATCGACCGGGTCGACGTCGCGCCCACCGGCGAGGTGCGGCTGGTGGACTACAAGACCGGCCGGGCGCCCTCGCGGGACTTCGAGGGCAAGGCGATGTTCCAGATGAAGTTCTACGCGCTGGTGGTGTGGCGGTGGAAGGGCGTGATCCCCAAGCGGTTGCAGCTGGTCTACCTCGGCGGGGGCGGGGACGTGGTCAGCTACGACCCGGACGAGGCCGACCTGCTCGCGGTGGAGCGCAAGCTGCAGGCGCTCTGGGAGCGGATCGGCGAGGCGGTGGCCACCGGCGACTTCCCCGCGACCCGCAACCGGCTCTGCGACTGGTGCGACCACCAGGCCAGTTGCCCGGAGTTCGGCGGCACTCCCCCGCCGTACCCGCTGCCGCTGCCGACGGCACGAACGTCTGACGAGGACGATCCCACGGGGGATCCGATGAGCAAGGAGTCCTAGGTGACGATCCGAGTGCTGCTGGTCGACGACCAGCCGCTGCTTCGCACCGGTTTCCGGATGATCCTGGAGGCCGAGGCCGACCTGGTGGTGGTCGGCGAGGCCGGCGACGGTCAGCAGGCGCTGGACCAGGTCCGGGCACTGCAGCCCGACGTGGTGCTGATGGACATCCGGATGCCCCGGATGGACGGCGTGGAGGCGACCCGCCGGATCGCCGGCCCGGGCCGCGACGGCCCGGCGAAGGTCCTGGTGCTGACCACCTTCGACCTCGACGAGTACGTGGTCGAGGCGCTGCGCGCGGGCGCCAGCGGCTTCCTGCTGAAGGACGTACCGGCCGAGGAGCTGGTGCAGGCGATCCGGGTGGTCGCGGACGGCGCGGCGATGCTCGCGCCGAGCATCACCCGGCGGCTGCTGGACATGTACGCCACCAAGCTGCCCTCGGGCGAGGAGGCGCCGCCGCAGGCGCTGAACGCGCTGACCGAGCGTGAGCTGGAGGTGCTGAAGCTGGTGGCGCGCGGCCTGTCGAACGCGGAGATCGCGGCGGAGCTGTTCGTCAGCGAGACCACGGTGAAGACGCACGTCGGCCATGTGCTGACCAAGCTTCAGCTGCGGGACCGGGTCCAGGCCGCGGTCTACGCGTACGAGAGCGGGCTGGTGCGCCCCGGCGCGCTCTGAGCCCGGACCGGTCCGGACATGACGGTGGCCCGTCCGCTCCCCTTGCACCCTGGGGGGAGCGGACGGGCCACCGTGCTGAGGGTCACCCGGTGGAACGGGTCACTTGCCGAGCCGGCCGATCTCCCAGAAGCGGAAGAAGCCGGTGGTGTCCACGGTCGACTCCACGCCGGTGATGTTCGAACGCGAGGCGAAGAAGGCCTTGTTCTGGAACAGCGGGATCAGCGGCGCGTTGTCGGCGACGATGCCCTGGATCTGCGCGTAGGTGGCGGAGGCGGCGGCGCGGTCGGCCTGCTTGAGGCTCTCGGGCACCAGCTTCTGGCTGATCCGCGGGTCGTCCCAGCCGTGGTGGTAGGCCCCGCCCTCGACGATCAGCGGCGCGACGTAGTTGTCGGCGTCCGGGTAGTCGGCGAACCAACCGATGGTGTAGGCCTGGTACTTGCCCTCGACCCAGCCCTTCTTGTAGACGTCCCAGTCCGCCTCGTGCTGGACGGTCACCTGGAAGACGCCGCCGGCCTCCAGCTGCTTCTTCAGCGCGTCGGCCTCGGCGCCCTCGGCGCGCGAACGCGACCAGGTGAGGTTCAGCTTGACCGGCATCGGGACCTTGGCCGCGGTGAGGATCGCCTTGGCCTTGGTGACGTCCTGGTCGCCGTACTTGTCGAAGAAGGCGGTGTTGTGGCCGGCGACACCGGCCGGGACCATCGAGTAGAGCGGCTGGACGGTGCGCGCGAAGACGTCGCGGGCGAGCGACTTGCGGTCGATCAGCTGCGCGGCGGCCTGCCGGACGGCGACGTTGCCGCCGGTCGCGTCCTTGGTGTTGAAGACCAGATAGCGGGTGTCGTTGCTGTCGCCCTCGACGACCTGCAGGTCGCTCTTGCCGCCCTGCTGGTCGGACAGGACCTGGGCCGCGGTGTTGGGCTCCAGGCTGTTGTCGGCGAGGTCGATGTCGCCCTTGTCGAGCGCGGCCTTCAGCTCGGCCGGCTTGTCGAAGTACCGGAGGGTGAACTTCTTGTTCCGGAGCTTGGCGTCGCCGGTGTACTTGTCGTTCGGGGACAGCGCGACCTTGCCGGGGACCTTGGCGCCGCCCTCGATGGTCGTGGTCTCGATCGAGTCGATCTTGTACGGGCCGGAGCCGACCAGCTTGTCGTTGGCGAGCAGCTTGTCGGCCGGGAAGACCTCCTGGTCGACGATGGCGCCCGCCGGGCCCGCGAGCTTCGCGGGGAGCGTCGCGTCCGGCGCCGAGAGGTGGAAGACCACCTCGGTGTCGCCCTTGGCCTCGACCGACTTGATCGACTCCAGCAGGCCCGCCGGGCCGCTCTGGTCGGCGATCTTCTTCGTCCGGTCGATGGAGAAGGCGACGTCGGCGGCGGTCAGCGCGTGGCCGTTGGAGAACTTCAGGCCGCCCTTGAGCGTGCAGTGGTACTGGGTGACGTCGCCCGCGGTGAACTCGCAGGACTGCGCGGCGTCCGGACCGGGGGTGCTGGAGGCGGCCGGGTAGGACAGCAGCGACTGGAAGGTGTTGCGCAGCAGCAGCCAGGAGCCGGCGTCGTACGCGCCGGCCGGGTCCAGCGTGTTGGTGACCGAGGTGGTCCCCATCGTGATCGCCTTGTCGCCGTCCCCCTTGACGGCGTCGGTGACCGAGCCGCAGCCGGCCACCGAGACGGCCACCAGGCCGGCGCAGCCGAGCACTGCCAGTCGTTCAGCTGAAGTCTTCACGGGTCGCGTCCTTCGGGTGCGGTCCGGCCGGGGCCGGCGGCCCGCGCTCGGTTGATCCTCCGGGGTCGTGGAGGTCGTGCACGGACCGGGCGCCGTGCGACCGCGGGCAGGACGGGGTTGCCCGTCAGCGGCGATGGCAGGGCTCGGGGGTGGGGAACGAACTGGAGTAGCGTGCCATATCGAACAGACCCCACCGATACCCGTACAGGTGACAGTTGGGACACGAGGGGACGGTGTGGGCGCGACCATTCGACGAGTTGTCAGGCAATGCCCGTTTTCTCCCCGGGGACTCACCGTGAGCGGACGTGGCCGACCACGTACCGGGCGGTAAGCGGTCTCCGCAATGAGACGACAATCACACTCGCGAGGCGACGAGCGAGCGGAGCAGTTCAAGATCGACGCCCTCCAGCGAGGGCAGCACCAGGCGCCCGGGGGCCGGCTCGATCGGCGCCACCGACGGCACCGCGATCACCGGGCAGCCGGCCGCCTCCGCCGCGCGGACACCGGTCGGCGCGTCCTCCACCACCACGCAGCGGCCCGGCTCCGCCCCCAGTCGCCGCGCCGCCTCCAGGTACGGGTCCGGGTGCGGCTTGGTGCGCGGCACCTCGTCCCCGGCGACCGTGAAGGCGAAGTGGTGGGCACCCAGCGACCGCAGCACGATGTCGATCACGTGCCGGTGCGAGGCGGACACCAGGGCGGTCGGAACGCCGTGCGCGGCAAGGGTGTTGAGCAGTCGCTCGGCGCCCGGCATGAGTGGCACGCCGCCGCCCAGCAGGTCCACGAAGCGCTGGTTGATCAGGACGGTCAGATCGGCCGGCGCGAGGTCCACGCCGGTGGCGGCCAGCAGGTAGTCGATCACCCGGCTCATCGGGCCGCCGACCACGTGGGCGCGGTCGTTCTCGTCGAGCGTGTAGCCCAGCTCGGCGAAGAGCGAGGCCTCGGCCTGCCACCAGAGGTTCTCGGTGTCGACCAGCGTCCCGTCCATGTCCAGCAGCACCGCCTGGAGGCCCCGGCCGTCGCCGTGGTCGAGGGTCCGGGTGGCGGTGGAGATGGTGGTCATGGCGCGGGTCCTTCCGTCCGTGCCCCGGGGCGCTGCCCCTGGGGATGGCACAGGCCGGCCCGCTGGTGAGCGGACCGGCCCGTTCAGGATGATCCAGGATACGCCCCGCTCCGCCGAAAGGAACGAACGGTGCGCGACGCGGGGGTTACCGCGCGTTGAAGTACTTGGCCTCCGGGTGGTGGATCACGATCGCGTCCGTGGACTGCTCGGGGTGCAGCTGGAACTCCTCCGAGAGCACCACGCCGATCCGCTCGGGCCGCAGCAGCTCGGTGATCTTCGCGCGGTCCTCCAGCTCCGGGCAGGCCCCGTAGCCGAGCGAGAACCGGGCGCCCCGGTACTTCAGCGCGAACATGTCCTTGACGTCCTGCGGGTCCTCGCCGGAGAAGCCCAGCTCGAAGCGGACCCGGGCGTGCCAGAACTCGGCCAGCGCCTCGGCCAGCTGCACCGAGAGGCCGTGCAGCTCCAGGTAGTCGCGGTAGGAGTTGTTGGCGAACAGCTCGTTCGCCGCCTCGGAGATCCGGTTGCCCATGGTGACGACCTGGAGGCCCAGCACGTCCCGCTCGCCCGACTCCTCCGGGCGGAAGAAGTCCGCCAGGCAGAGCCGGCGCCCGCGCCGCTGGCGCGGGAAGGTGAAGCGGGTCCGCTCGGTGCCGTCCTCGTTGTGGACGATCAGGTCGTCGCCCTTGGAGTTGGCCGGGTAGTAGCCGTAGACCACGGCCGGCTCCAGCCAGCCCTCGGTCTGCAGCCGGTCCAGCCACATCCGCAGCCGCGGCCGGCCCTCGGTCTCCACCAGCTCCTCGTACGAGGGGCCCTCCCCGGTGCGCGCGGCCTTCAGGCCCCACTGGCCCTTGAACAGCGCGTCCTCGTCCAGCCAGGAGGCGTAATCGGCGAACGGCACGCCCTTGACGATCCGGTCGCCCCAGAACGGCGGCTCCGGCACGGTGTTGTCGACCGAGACGTCCGAGCGGACCTGGCCGAGGTTGACCTCCTCCGGCTCCTCGACCTCGACCCGGGCGTGCCGGCGCTGCTTGAGCTCCGGCAGGGCCGCCCCGGGCACGCCGCGCTTGACCGCGATCAGCGCGTCCATCAGCCGCAGGCCCTCGAAGGCGTCCCGGGCGTAGCGGACCTCCCCCTCGTAGATCTCGTGCAGGTCCTGCTCGACGTAGGCCCGGGTGAGCGCGGCGCCGCCGAGGATCACCGGGTAGTCGGCAGCCAGCTTGCGCTGGTTCAGCTCCTGCAGGTTCTCCTTCATGATCACGGTGGACTTCACCAGCAGGCCGGACATCCCGATGACGTCCGCCCGGTGCTCCTGGGCGGCGTCCAGGATCGCCGAGACCGGCTGCTTGATGCCCAGGTTGACCACGGTGTAGCCGTTGTTGGACAGGATGATGTCGACCAGGTTCTTGCCGATGTCGTGGACGTCGCCCTTGACGGTGGCCAGCACGATGGTGCCCTTGCCCTCGTCGTCGGACTTCTCCATGTGCGGCTCCAGGTGGGCCACCGCGGTCTTCATCACCTCGGCGGACTGGAGCACGAACGGCAGCTGCATCTGGCCGGAGCCGAACAGCTCGCCGACCACCTTCATGCCGGCCAGCAGCGTGCTGTTGACGATCTCCAGCGCCGGGCGCTGCGCCAGCGCCTCGTCCAGGTCGGCCTCCAGGCCGTTGCGCTCGCCGTCGATGATCCGGCGCTGCAGGCGCTCCTCCAGCGGCAGCGCCGCCAGCTCCTCCGCCTTGGACGCCCTCATCGAGGTCGAGGAGACGCCCTCGAACAGCTGGAGCAGCTTCTGCAGCGGGTCGTAGCCCTCGCTGCGGCGGTCGTAGACCAGGTCCAGGGCGACGTCGCGCTGGTCCTCCGGGATCCGGGCCATCGGCAGGATCTTCGAGGCGTGCACGATCGCGGAGTCCAGGCCCGCCTCGACGCACTCGTTCAGGAAGACCGAGTTGATCACCATCCGGGCCGCCGGGCTCAGCCCGAAGGAGATGTTGGACAGGCCCAGGGTGGTCTGCACGTCCGGGTGGCGGCGCTTGAGCTCGCGGATCGCCTCGATGGTCTCGATGCCGTCCCGGCGGGACTCCTCCTGGCCGGTGCCCAGGGTGAAGGCCAGGCAGTCGACCAGGATCGAGCCCTCGTCGATGCCGTACTCGGTGGTGAGCTGGGTGATCAGCCGCTCGGCGATGGCGACCTTGGTCTCGGCGGTGCGGGCCTGGCCGTCCTCGTCGATGGTGAGGGCGATCAGGCCGGCGCCGTGCTCGCGGGCCAGCGAGGCGATCCGGCCGAACCGGGTGTCCGGGCCGTCGCCGTCCTCGTAGTTGACCGAGTTGAGCACCGCTCGGCCGCCGAGCGCCTCCAGACCGGCCCGCAGGACCTCCGGCTCGGTGGAGTCGAGCACGATCGGCAGGGTCGAGGCGGTGGCCAGCCGGCCGGCCACCTCCTTCATGTCGGCGACGCCGTCGCGGCCGACGTAGTCCACGCAGAGGTCCAGCAGGTGGGAGCCGTCCCGGATCTGCTCGCGGGCGATCTCCACGCAGGCCTGCCAGTCGCCGGCCAGCATCGAGTCGCGGAACTTCTTCGAGCCGTTGGCGTTGGTGCGCTCGCCGATCGCCAGGTAGGAGGTGTCCTGGCGGAACGGCACCGCCTGGTACAGCGAGGCGGCCGAGGGCTCCGGGCGCGGGGTGCGGGCGACCACCGGGCGGCCCTGGACGCGCTCGACCACCTGGCGCAGGTGCTCGGGCGTGGTGCCGCAGCAGCCGCCGACCAGCGAGAGGCCGTACTCCCGGGTGAAGACGTCGTGCGCCTCGGCCAGCTCGGCCGGGGACAGCGGGTAGTGGGCGCCGTCCTTGCCCAGCACCGGCAGGCCCGCGTTCGGCATGCAGGAGAGGCCGATCTTCGCGTTCTTGGCCAGGTAGCGCAGGTGCTCGCTCATCTCGGCCGGGCCGGTGGCGCAGTTCAGGCCGATGTAGTCGACGCCCAGCGGCTCCAGCGCGGCCAGCGCCGCGCCGATCTCCGAGCCGAGCAGCATGGTGCCGGTGGTCTCGACCGTCACCTGGACCAGGACCGGCAGGTCCAGCCCCGCCTCGGCGAGCGCGCGCTTGGAGCCGAGGATCGCGGCCTTGGTCTGCAGCAGGTCCTGGCTGGTCTCCACCAGCAGCGCGTCGGCGCCGCCGGCGATCAGGCCGGCCGCGTTCAGCTGGAAGCCGTCGCGCAGCACCTCGTACGGGGCGTGGCCGAGGGTGGGCAGCTTGGTGCCGGGGCCGATCGAGCCGAGCACCCAGCGGGTGCGGCCGTCGGTGAAGGAGTCGGCGGCTTCCCGGGCGATCCGGGCGCCCGCCTCGGACAGCTCGAAGATCCGCTCGGGGATGTCGTACTCGCCGAGCGCCGAGAAGTTGGCGCCGAAGGTGTTGGTCTCCACGCAGTCCACGCCGACCGCGAAGTACGCGTCGTGGACCGAGCGGACGATGTCGGGCCGGGTGATGTTGAGGACCTCGTTGCAGCCTTCCAGGTTCTGGAAGTCCTCCAGGCTCGGGTCCTGGGCCTGGAGCATGGTTCCCATCGCCCCGTCGGCCACCACCACCCTGGTGGCGAGCGACTCACGCAGCGCGTTCGCGCGGCTCTGCTGGGTGACGGACGGGTCGGCTGCAGTGGCCATGGGGCTTCTCCCTGGGTGCGACGGCTGTCGGCTTTGCACGCCCGCTGAATCGGGCACGCACGTCGCCAGGGTATCCGGCCGGTGCCATGGATCGGGTGACCATTTCGTATCCTGAGCACTCGCCGCGACGGGGGAGCGACTGCATGGCGGGTCGAAGCGCACGGATACGACGGCTCGGACGGGCCCTGGGGGCGGCGCCACGGGCGCTGCGGACGCGCTGGCGGGGGTGGTCCCGTTGCCGCAGAACCCTTGCCGTGACGCTGGTCGTCCTCGCCGTCGCCCTGCTGCCGATCGGCTCCGCGGCGCTCGCCCTGCGGCTCCAGTACGCCGGTGAGCCCTCCCCCGAGGCCCGGACCCGCGGCAAGGACGCGGTCTGGCTGGGCCACGCCTGGGTGGACGGCCGAAAGGGTGACGCCGACGTCGCCGACCTCGCCCGGCGGCTCGCCGGGACGGGCGTGCGCGACCTCTACGTCCACACCGGCCCGCTGGAGCACGACGGCTCGCTGCCGCCCGCCGTCCACCCCCGGGCCCAGTGGTTCACCGAGGCCGCGCACCGCGCGCTGCCCGGCATCCGGGTGCAGGGCTGGCTGGGCGACGAGGTCAAGCCCGAGAAGGACGCCCTGGACCTGGAGGACGCGCCCACCCGGGACCGGGTCACCGCCGCCGCCCGCCAGGTGCTGGACCTCGGCTTCGACGGGGTGCACTTCGACATGGAGCCGATCCGCCCCGGCTCGGCCGGCTGGCTCGCGCTGCTGGACCAGGTCCGCCCGGTGACCGCCGGCCGCGGCGCCCGGCTCTCGGTGGCCGCGCCGCAGATCGACCCGCTGCCCTTCCAGCACGACATCGCCATCGCGCTCACCGACCACGGCAAGTGGTGGGACCAGGCGTACTTCGCCGAGACCGCCCGCCGGGTCGACCAGATCGCGGTGATGACCTACGACTCCAGCATGCCGACCGCGTCGCTCTACGGGGGCTACAACGCCTACCAGACCGAGCTGGCCCTGGAGGCCACCCCCGAGGACGTGGACCTCCTGATGGGCCTGCCGTTCTACTGGGAGGACAAGTGGGGCCACTGGGGGCACGCCGAGACGGTGGACGCCGGCATCCGGGGCATCCGGCTCGGCCTCGGCCGGTACGACCTGCGGCGGGAGAACTTCGGCGTCGGGCTGTACGTGGACTTCGCCGCCACCGAGCAGAACTGGGCCGACTACCGGCGCGGCTGGGTCCGCTGAGGCGCCGCCGTCACGCCATCCGGTGCGCGAGCGCGCCCAGGTAGCGCCGGACGGTGGCGTCCTCGCCCAGCACGTAGTGCGAGACGGCGCGGTGGAGCGGCCGGTGGACCTCGCCGCGCTCGGTGACCGTCAGGCTGCAGCCCTGCCCGGCCGGCGTCAGCACGAGCGTCCAGGTGCCGCCGTAGGGCAGGTCCGGGTCGGCCACGCCGGTCACCAGCCGGTGCGGGGCCTCGCTCTCCAGCACCTCGTAGGTGGCGTGGCCGTGCGGGCCGTACTCGCGCCAGCGCGTCCGGCCGCCCGCGCCCTCCGGCAGCCGCTCGACGTGGGACAGGCCCGGGCGCCACGCCGGATAGAGGTCGACGTCGGTCACGACGTCCCACACCGCACCCGGCGGCTGGTCGAGCTCCAGGCCGCCCTCGGTCACGTGCTCCACCGGCAGGCGCCGGCCCGCCGCCAGGGCCGCCAGCACCACCGCGCCGGCCCCGGCGGCCGCCACCACGCCGATGCCGATCCACCACCGTCCGTCCATCCGCCCGGCTCCTCACGCCTGTCCGGCCCCTTCCCCCATCATCGCGCCGCCCCGCCGCGCGGGCGCGCCACGACTCTGCGTCACCATTCCGATACGATCCGTGCCCGATGGGCCGAGGCGGACCGCGCCCGGCCACCGGACCCCGGAGAACCGCCGTGCAGCGCCACCCGCTCCTCGCCGCCCTGGCCGCCGTCCCGCTCCTGCTCTGCGCCGCGCCGGCCGCCGCCGCCGCGCCCGCCGACGCCCCGCCCCGCTACGCCGCGCTGGGCGACTCCTACGCCGCCGGGGTCGCGGCCGGCGCCTACGACCCGGCCGCCGGCGACTGCCACCGCAGCGCCAACGCCTACCCGGCGCTCTGGGCCGCCGACCACGGCGCCACCGGCTTCCTCGCCGCCGCGTGCAACGGCGCGACCACCGCGGACGTCGCCGGCGGACAGCTCCCGAAGGTCGGCGCGGACACCACGGTGCTCACCCTCACCGTCGGCGGGAACGACCTGGGCTTCGCCGGGGCGGCCGCCGACTGCCTCCAGCCGCTGACCACCGAGGCCCGCTGCGCCGCCACCCTGGACGAGTCCGGCCGCCGGCTGCGGGAGGAGCTGCCCGGCCGGCTCTCCGCCCTGTACGACGACGTGCGGACCGCCGCCCCGCGGGCCCGGGTGGTGGTCACCGGCTATCCGCACCTGCTGCGCACCGGCACCACCTGCCTGATCGGCACCGATGCCCGCCGGCAGCGGTTCAACGCTCTCACGGACGAGCTGGACGAGCTGATCCGCCGCGAGGCCGAGGCGCACGGGTTCGCCTTCGCCGACGTCCGGACGGCGTTCGAGGGCCACGGGGTCTGCGCGGGCGCGGGGCGGGAGTGGATCACCGGCATCGTGCTCCCCCGGCTCTGGGAGTCCTTCCACCCCACGCCCGAGGGGCAGTCCCTCGGCTACCTGCCGGCCGTCACCGCCGCGACCGGACCGCGCTGACCCGCCCCGGCGCCCGGCGGCCGCCCCGCGGTCCTTTCCGGGGCGCCCAGGGCCCGGCGCGGCGATAACCGCTGGATCCCGGCGCCCCGCTCCCCCAGACTGTCCCGGTGCCCCGCCGGGAGGCGCATCAAAGCCCGTAGGCTGGGCAGGTAGGGAACCATGGAGCGAGGCGTTCCATGGGTGACGAGAGGTTCGACAGTCGGCAGCCGGACCGCCGGCGCCTCGGCAGGCCGGCCGGGGCGGGCGCGTCCGACCGCCGACCGGAGGGAGACGCTGGGTGATCGAGCTGGAAGATGTTCCCGAGTTGATCGACCCGGTCATGGTCTGCGCCTTCGAGGGCTGGAACGACGCCGGGGACGCGGCCTCCGCGGCCCTGGCGCATCTGGACGACACCTGGGGCGGCAAGGTGTTCGCCGCCCTGGACGCCGAGGACTACTACGACTTCCAGGTCAACCGCCCCACGGTCTGGCTGGACGGCGGCATCCGCCGGATCACCTGGCCGACGACCCGGCTCTCGGTGGTCCGGGTGACGGAGCCCGCGACCCGGGACATCGTCCTGGTGCGCGGCATCGAGCCCAGCATGCGCTGGCGCTCGTTCTGCAACGAGCTGCTGGGCTTCGCGCACGAGCTGGGCATCGAGCTCGTGGTGATCCTGGGCGCGCTGCTCGGGGACACCCCGCACAGCCGTCCCGTCCCGGTCAGCGGGGTCACCTCCGACCCGGAGCTGGCCCAGCGGCTGGACCTGGAGGAGAGCCGCTACGAGGGCCCGACCGGGATCGTCGGGGTGCTCCAGGAGGCCTGCACGCACGCCGGGGTGCCCGCCGTGACGCTCTGGGCGGCGGTGCCGCACTACGTCGCGCAGCCGCCGAACCCGAAGGCCACGCTGGCGCTGATCAACAAGCTGGAGGACCTGCTGGACCTGCGGATCCCGCCGGGCGAGCTCGGTGAGGACTCCCGGGCCTGGCAGCTCGGCGTGGACCAGCTGGCCGCCGAGGACACCGAGGTGGCCGAGTACGTCCAGCAGCTGGAGGAGGCGCAGGACACCGCCGAGCTGCCGGAGGCCTCGGGCGACGCGATCGCCCGGGAGTTCGAGCGCTACCTGCGGCGGCGGGAGAACGTCGGCCCGGCCGGTGAGAAGCCGGTCGCCGGGCACGCCACGGCGGAGCGGCCGAGCGAGCCCGAGCCGCCGGCCGCGCGGGAGAGCCAGGACGGCAACGAGGAGGACTGACCCCGCGGCAGCGGGACCGCCGGAGGGCGCCGGGACCAGCTGGTCCCGGCGCCCTCCGGCGGTCGCCGTCCTACAGCGCGATGCCGAGCAGCGCGTCCACCGTGCGGGAGACCAGGCCGGGCGCACCGATGTCGGTGCCGCCGTCGGCCTCCTGGCCGGCCGCCCAGCGGTCCACCGCGGCCAGCGCCGCGGGCGCGTCCAGGTCGCGCGCGAGCGCCTCCCGGACCTCGGCCAGCAGCGCCTCGGCCGGCGGGCCGTCCGGGCGGGAGACCGCGGCACGCCAGCGGGCGAGGCGCTCGACGGCCTCGTCCAGGGTGGCCTTGGTCCACTCCCAGTCCTCGCGGTAGTGGTGCGAGAGCAGCGCGAGGCGGATCGCCGCCGGGTCGACGCCCTCGCGGCGCAGCGCCGAGACGAAGACCAGGTTGCCGCGGGACTTGGACATCTTGTGCCCGTCCAGCCCGACCATGCCCGCGTGCACGTAGGCCTGGGCGTACGGGTGGCCGCCGGTGGCGACCTGGGCGTGCGCGGCGCCCATCTCGTGGTGCGGGAAGGAGAGGTCGCTACCGCCGCCCTGGATGTCGAAGGACATCCCCAGGAACCGCAGGGCGATCGCGACGCACTCGATGTGCCAGCCGGGGCGGCCGTGGCCGAGCTCGGTGTCCCAGGCGGGCTCGCCCGGGCGGGCCGCGAGCCAGAGCAGGGCGTCCAGCGGGTGGCGCTTGCCGGGGCGGTCCGGGTCGCCGCCGCGCTCGGCGAAGAGCGGGCGCATGGCCTCCCGGGTCAGGCCGGAGACCTCGCCGAAGTGCGGCTCCGACTCGACCGAGAAGTAGATGTCCTCGTCCACCTTGTAGGCGGCGCCGCTCGCCAGCAGCTTCTGGACCAGCGGGACGATCCACGGGATCGACTCGACGGCGCCGATGTAGTGGGCCGGCGGGAGCAGCCGCAGGGCGGTCATGTCCTCGCGGAAGAGCGCGGTCTCGCGCTCGGCGAGGGCCACCCAGTCCTGGCCGGTCTCGATCGCCCGCGCCAGCAGCGGGTCGTCGACGTCGGTGACGTTCTGGACGTACAGGACGTCGTGGCCGGCGTCCTTCCAGACGCGCTGCACCAGGTCGAACGCGTTGTACGTGGCGGCGTGGCCCATGTGGGTCGCGTCGTAGGGGGTGATGCCGCAGACGTAGATCCGGGCGGTGCCGTCCTGCGGGACGACCTCGCGGATACCGCCCGCGGCGGTGTCGTGAATACGAAGGGGGAGCCCCTGACCAGGCAGGGCGGGAACCTCGGAGGCGGGCCAGGCATGCATGGGAATCACTTTAACCGCGCGAACATTTGAAAGCCTAACCAGTACACAAGATCGACTGGATTCGGTTTCCGACGTTGCCCGAGCGGTTCCGGACTGATAGGGACCGGCTCCCGACGCGGTCCGCCCGGTACGGGGGCGGTTTCCGGGCGCGCGGATGAGCGCCCGGTCGGCCCTGCCGCCGACCGGGCGCCCGGCCCCTGGGGGACGCGGTCGGAGCCGCTACGACCGCTGCCAGAGGGCCGGCACGTTCGGCGGCTCCCAGCCGGTGATGGCGGTGTGCCCCTGGAGGCAACGGTAGGAGGCGCCGGCGTAGGTGACGCGGTCGCCCGCGTTGTAGAGCGTCCCGGCGGTCCAGGAGCCGCCGGGCGGGGAGGTCGGGGGTGCGGTGGTGGGCGTGGTGGGGTTCGGACTGGTCGGCGGCGTGGTGGGGGTCTGCGGCACGTTCAGGACGAAGTCGTAGGTGCCCTCCTTCGCCGAGCCGACCTGGCGGACGTTCATCAGCAGCCGCGCGTCGTAGATGGTGTCGGTGCTGTTGCGCGGCTCGCCGGGGAAGTAGAGCTGGGTGGTGAGCACCGGGCGGCCGGGCGCCTGGAGCTTGACGTGGATGTGCCGGGTGCGGCCCGGGTACAGGCCCGGCACGATGGTGGTGAGGGTGAACGCGCCCTGGGCGTTGGTGAACTGGTGGCCGCGGAAGGCGAAGCCGGTGTTGTCGTAGGCGCCGTTGACGTCGGCCTGCCAGAAGTCGAGCAGGACGTTCGCGATCGGCAGGCAGGCCCGGCCGAAGACGTAGCCGCTCACGGTGAGCCGGGTGCCGGGGGTGCTGTCGGTGATCAGCGACGTCCGCAGCGGGGAGTTCGGCTTGAAGTAGGGGCCTTCGGTCTGCTCGATCGTCGGCTCGTCGCCGTCGTGGCAGGCGGGGGTGAGGCCGGGTGCCTCGCCGGTGCCGACCCGGTCGCGGGCCAGTGCGACACCGCCGCCGATCAGCAGCGGGGTGGCACTGAGGACGGCGGCCGCCTTGAGGACGGTCTTGCGGCTGATCCGGCGGTCGATCAGGCCCTCCGGCCCGGTGGGCTCTTGGGACGCTGGCATGCGCCGACTCCTTCGCTGGGGTGTGTGGGGGGGGAGGTGGGGGCGGCCCTTGTCATGGTGGGGGCATGACAAGGACCGGGCCGGCGGCCCACCCGTTCCGTACGGGCCGGTCACCGGCGGCCAGCAGCCAACCTACGGGGCGCCCGGGGCCGCCGCGATGGACGTGATCCGGGGATCGTGGTGATTTCCTCCGACCCCGGCCCGGAACTCCCCCGGCGTCATCCCGGTCTCCCGCCGGAAGAAGCGGCAGAAGTACGCCGGATCGGCGAACCCGGCCTCCCGGGCGACCTGACGGATCGTCAGCTCAGTGGAGGCCAGCAGCCGTTTCGCCTCCAGCGTCTGCTGCTGGCGGATCAGCCGGCCGGGTGTGCAGCCGGTGGCCTGCTTCACCAGCGTCTGCAGATGGCCGGGCGACAGGCCCAGCTCCTGGGCGCAGGAGGCCACCGAGCGGTGCAGCCCGCCCGGGTCGGCGATCAACCGGGTGAAGGCGGTGGCCAGTTCGCTCCCCCGCCCGGGCACCGCCGGACCCGGGCCGGGGGCGCAGGCACGCAGCGCCCGGACGATCAGGATGTGCAGGCTGGCCCGCAGCACGCCCAGGTAGCCGGACGGCAGCGCCCGGTACTCCTGCTCCATGTCGGCCAGCAGGGCGGCGATCGGCCCGGCGTGTTCGCCCAGGGACAGGGCCGGCCGGGAGGAGAGGCCGCGGAGCGCGGCGAGGTCGTCGGGACGGGAGAGCAGGAAGTCCTCGTTGAAGAGCACCACCTGCCCGGTCAGATCGTCGGCGTCGGCCCAGTAGTGCACCTGTCCGGGCACGATCACGCACAACTGCGGCGGCTGCAGCGTCCGGTGGACCAGGTCCAGGACGTGGGCGCCGCGGCCGCCGGTGACGTAGACGATCTCGTAGAAGGAGTGCCGGTGGGGGAAGGCGGCCCGGGAGAGCGGGCCGATGGCGTCGAAGCTGCCGATCGCGAACGGGAGCAGGTGCGGCAGCGGGACCTGTAAGCGATGCAGCGGCAGGTCCAGGTGGGGGGTGGTCCGTCGCTCGTCCATCGGAGCAGTCTGCGGCCGAACCGCCGCACCGGTCCAGACCATTGCTACAGGGTCGGCAGGTCGGCGCCCCGGGCGGGCGCCGGTCCGCCCCGCGCGGGGCGGTGCGGGTCAGATAGGCGGCCAGGGAATCGACGGCCAGTCCTGCGAGGGCAGCGGGTGGCGGCCGGTGCCGAGCAGCTCGGCCACCCGGGCGCGGGTGGCCCCCAGTTCGGCTGCGGTCAGGTGCGGGGCGAGCCGCTCGCCGAGCGCGCCGTCCAGCTGCTCGGCGAGGCCGCCCAGCACCGCCAGGGCGTCCTGCGGCAGCGGCTGACCGGCCCAGCCCCAGAGCAGCGTGCGCAGCTTGCCCTCGGTGTTGAAGGTGACGCCGTGGTCGATGCCGTAGATGCGGCCGTCGGCGGCGGCGATCAGATGGCCGCCCTTGCGGTCGGCGTTGTTGAGCACCGCGTCCAGCACGGCGAGCCGGCGCAGCCGCTCGTCGTCCGGGTGGACCAGCAGCGCGGTGCGCCCGTCACCGACGTCGGCGCGCACGATCGGCAGCCAGCCGTCCTCCGGTCCGCGCGGGTCCTGGAGGGCGAGCAGCGGGTCCGCCTCCGGGTCGGGCTCCACCCAGAGCTGCACCATGCCGGGCCCGTGCGGACCGTCGCGCAGCACGGTCGGCGGGATCGGCGCCCAGCCGGTGGCGGCGGCGAGCTCGTACGCGGCGACCTCGCGGCCGGCCAGCGTGCCGTCCGGGAAGTCCCAGAGCGGGCGCTCGCCGGCCACCGGCTTGTAGACGGCCTGGGCGGTCAGCCCCTGCGGGCCGTCCAGCGTGACGCTGCAGTAGAGCGCGGCGTTGGAGGCGTCGGTCAGCCGGCCGTGGACGGTCAGCCCGCCCTCGCGCAGCAGGCGCAGCGCGGTCGGCACGTCGGCGGCCAGGGCGGCGCCGGCCGCCGGGTCCGCCTGCGGTGGGGTCTCGGTGTTCAGCGCCGGTACCCGTTCGCGCGCGGGCACAGGTGGCCCTCCGGGTCGAGCGGCAGGTTGCAGAACGGGCAGGGCTTGCGACCGGCCGAGACGAGGTCCAGCGCGCGCTTGGCGAACACCCGGGCCATCGCGCCGGAGAGCCGCACCCGCAGCATGTCCGGGCCGTTCTCGTCGTCCTCGAAGACCGCCTCGGCGGCGTCCTCGCCCTCGTCCTCCTCGATCACCGCCTGTGCCTCGACCACCAGGCAGCTGTCGATGCTGTCCCAGGCCAGGGCCATCGTGCCGACCCGGAACTCCTGCTCCAGCGGCAGGTCCAGCGGGGCGGTGTCGAGCAGGTCCACCGGGGCGGCGGCGGGGATCGCGGAGTCGCCGCCGCTGCGCCGCAGGGCCTCGTCGAGGACCTCCTCGATCCGCTCGGCGAGCGCGGCGACCTGGGTCTTCTCCAGCAGCACGCTGGTGATCCGCCCCCGGGCGCTGGCCTGCAGGTAGAACGCCCGGGCGCCGGGCTGGCCGACGGTGCCGGCGACGAACCGTTCGGGCTGGTCGTAGAAGAAGACCTGACGGGGCACGCTCTCGCTCCGGATCGTTTCGATCGTCGTATGTCGGGTGTTGCGTGGGTGTCGCGTAGTCGTACGTCTGACGGGTGTGTGTCGTCTGCCGGTGGTGCGGGGCGCTCGGACAGCCGGACCGTCCGGGCGCCACCGCCCGCCCGGACACCGGTGGGCCGGTCCCGGCAGGCTCGCTAGTCACCCTACGACCTCCGGGCCCGGCCCGGGGAGCCGAGCCGGTGACCCGGGCGGGTCCGCCGGGGTCCGCGCCGGTCGGGGCCGGTCCGCGGCGACGGCGGCCGGCGCGGGTGCCGGCGCCGGGGCGGGTCGGTCAGGCGGTGCCGCCGACCACCGCGTCCCCGGCCGGGGTCGCGTCGCCGCCCCGGTCGCCGTGGCCGCCGGCGCCCGGCTTCGGCGCGAGCGAGGAGAGGTCGCCGGTGTCGCCCATTCTCAGCACGAAGGGGCGCTGCGGGGTGTAGCGGATCGCGGTGACCGAGCAGGGCTCGACGGAGATCCGCTGGAAGTGGTCGAGGTGCAGGCCGAGCGCGTCGGCCACCACCGCCTTGATCACGTCACCGTGCGAGCACGCGACCCAGACCGCGTCCTCGCCGTGCTCGGCGGCGACCTTGGCGTTCCACTCGCGGACCGCGTCGACCGTGCGGTGGCTCAGCTCGCGCAGCGACTCGCCCCCGGGGAAGGCGGCGGCGGCCGCGTGGTCCTGGACGGTGCGCCAGAGCGGCTCCTTGGCCAGCTCGGACAGCGGGCGGCCGGTCCAGTCGCCGTAGTGGCACTCGCCGAGGCGCTCGTCCTCGGCCGCCGCCCCGAGCTCGGGGCGGACCGCGAGCAGCGGCTCCACGGTCTGCCGGCAGCGCTCCAGCGGGCTGCTGACGACCTGCGCCACCGGGATCGCGGCGAGCCGGCCGGCCAGCGCGGCGGCCTGCTCGCGCCCGGTGTCGTCAAGATCCACGCCGGGTGTCCAACCGGCCAGGATTCCGGCGGTGTTCGCGGTGGACCGGCCGTGACGGACGAGCAGCAGCGTGGGCATGGAGCCCAGCGTACGGCCTCCCGGCCGGGTCGCGGGCGAGGGGTGGGGGTCGCGGCGGCGGGTGGCGGGCGAGCAGCGGACCGGTGGCGCGGCGGAGGGGGCCGGGTCGTGTGGAGCGCCCGTGCAGAGCGAGGCGTTGTGCCGCCACCGCTCCCGCCGAGGGGCCACAATGGCCCGATGATCGTCCACTGTGCCATCTACCGCGACGGCCGCCGGATCGAGGCGCCCGAGGACCACACCGGCGCCCTCGCCGCCGCGCGGGCGGCCGGCAAGGGCAGTTTCGTCTGGATAGGCCTCTTCGAACCCACCGTCGAGGAACTCGACCGGGTCAGCGAGGAGTTCTCGCTGCACCCGCTGGCCGTGGAGGACGCCGTCAGCGCCCGTCAGCGCCCGAAGGTGGAGGCCTACCAGGGCTCGCTGTTCGTCTCGCTCAAGACGCTGGGCTACCACCCGGGCGGGCACGCGGTGACCAGCGGCGAGGTGATGATGTTCGTCGGCGAGGACTTCGTGATGACGGTCCGGCACGGCGCCGACAGCCCGCTCGGCGAGCTCCGGGCGGAGCTGGAGGCCCAGCCGGAGCTGCTGAGGTACGGGCCGAGCGCCGTCCTGCACTCGGTCTGCGACACCGTGGTGGACGGGTACGTCGACGTCGCCGTCGGGCTCCAGGCCGACCTGGACGAGCTGGAGGCCGACGTGTTCGCCCCCAACCGGGTCGGCCGTGACACCGCCGGCCGGATCTACGGCTACAAGCGCCAGCTGGTGACCGTCCGCCGGGCCACCGGCCCGCTGCTGGACCCGATGCTGCGGCTGGAGCGCGGCGGCGTGCCGTTCGTCCGCCCCGAGGCGCTGCCGTACCTGCGGGACGTCGCCGACCACCTCGCCAAGGCCAACGACCAGGTCGAGGGCATGGACCGGCTGCTCTCCGACATCCTGAGCGCCAACCTCGCGCAGGTCAGCGTGCAGCAGAACAACGACATGCGGAAGATCTCGGCGTGGGCCGCGCTGGCCGCCGTGCCGACCATGATCGCGGGCGTGTACGGGATGAACTTCGACCACATGCCCGAACTCCACCAGGTCTGGGGGTACCCGGCGGCGGTGGCGCTGATGGTGCTGGTCTGCCTGGTGCTGCACCGGGTGTTCAAGCGGCACGACTGGCTGTAGTCCCGGTCCGTCCGTCCGCGGGGCGCGGGGGACACGGAGCGGCCGGCCCGTGCCCCCCGCGCCGCCGGATCAGGCCAGTCCGGCGCGCTCCATCGCCTCGACGCCGGTGCGCAGCGCCCGGACCCGCTCCTCCAGGCTGAAGCCGGCCGGCGCCAGGGTCAGCGTGGTGACGCCCGCGTCGGCGTACGCCTGCATCCGGTCCGCGATCCGGGCGGTGTCGCCGACCAGCGAGGTGGCGTCGATCAGGTCGTGCGGCACGGCCGCCGCGGCACCCTCGTAGTCCCTGGCCAGGTACTTCTCCTGGATCTCGTCGGCCGCCTGCTCGTAGCCCATCCGCCGGGCGAGCTGGTTGTAGAAGTTCTTCTCCTTGCTGCCCATGCCGCCGATGTAGAGCGCGGCGTAGGAACGCTGGGCGTCGACCCCGGCCTCGATGTCCTCGCCGACCGCGATGGTGACGGTCGGGCAGAGGTCGAAGCCCTCGTCCAGGGTCTTCCCGGCCTTGGCCCGGCCGGCCCGCAGCGGGTCGAGGGAGAGCGCGGCCTGCTCGGGCGCGAAGAAGATGCCGAGCCAGCCGTCGGCGATCTCGCCGGTCTGCTCCAGGTTCTTCGGCCCGATCGCGGCGATGTACAGCGGGATGCGCTCGCGCACCGGGTGCACGGTGAGCTTGATCGGCTTGCCGGGCCCGCCGGGCAGCGGCAGCGTCCAGTTCGCTCCTTCGTGGACCAGCCGCTCGCGGGACATCGCCTTTCGGATGATCTCCACGTACTCGCGGGTGCGGGCCAGCGGCTTGTCGAACTTCACGCCGTACCAGCCCTCGGAGACCTGCGGGCCGGAGACCCCGAGCCCGAGCCGGAACCGCCCGCCCGAGAGGGTGTCCAGGGTGGCCGCCGTCATCGCGGTCATCGCCGGCGTGCGGGCCGGGATCTGGAAGATGGCCGAGCCGACGTCGATCCGCTCGGTCTTGGCGGCGACGTACGACAGCACGGTGGCCGCGTCCGAGCCGTAGGCCTCGGCGGCCCAGCAGACCGAGTAGCCGAGCCGGTCCGCCTCCTGGGCGACGGCGATGTTGTCGGCGTCCATGCCGAGGCCCCAGTAGCCGAGGTTGATACCGAGTCGCATCTGCCATGCCTTCCAGTCGGGTTGTCCGTGAGGGTAACCGCACGTCCGGCGGACATGCTACTGGCCGGTAGCTGTGGGCTGGGCCACATTCGGACCCGCCACCCGGGTGCTGATCGTTCTGCGGGTCTGCGCATCTGCCCGGGCACCGGCCGCTACGCTCAGCCGACGTGGGGACGCCTCTCCCCACCTGCGCGTTTGCCGGGCCCGCGCGGACGGGGCGAGCGGCCCGGGCGCGGGCGGCACCGGCTGCGCCGGGGGCGCGCCGTTCCGGCGGGTTCAGCAGGACGAGTGGTTTCAGCGGTATCAGCGGTATCAGCGGTATCAGCGGTATCAGCGGTGTTGTCGGCCAGTGGAGGGCCCGTCCGATGGAAAAGCGTCACCTCGGCCGTACCGGGCTGCAGGTCTCCCGGCTCGGCCTCGGAACCATGACCTGGGGCCGCGACACCGACGAGCACGAGGCCGCCGAGCAGCTCAAGGAGTTCGTCGACGCGGGCGGCAACCTGGTCGACACCGCCGACGTCTACGGCGACGGCGGCGCCGAGTACCTGCTCTCCCGGCTTACCGACAACCTGATCCCCCGCTCCGACCTGGTCATCGCCACCAAGGCGGGCAGCGTCCCCGACTCCGCCCGCCGCTTCGACGGCTCGCGCGGCCACCTGCTCGCCGCCCTCGACGCCTCGCTGCGCCGGCTGGGCACCGACTACGTCGACCTCTGGCAGGTGCACGCCTTCGACCCGGCGACCCCGGTCGAGGAGACGCTCAGCGCCCTGGACATCGCCGTCACCTCCGGGCGCGCGCGGTACGTCGGCGTCTGCGACTACAGCGGCTGGCAGCTCGCCCGCGCCGCCACCTGGCAGCGCGCCCACCACGGCCGGGTGCCGCTGGCCGGTGCGCAGCTGGAGTACTCGCTGCTCCAGCGGGGCCTCGAACGGGAGGCGCTGCCCGCCGCCCGGGAGTCGGGCGTCGGGCTGCTCGCCTCCTCGCCGCTCGGCCGCGGCGTGCTCACGGGCAAGTACCGGCACGGCGTCCCGCAGGACTCGCGCGGCGCCTCGCCGTACCTGTCCGGCTTCGTCCAGCCCTACCTCGGAGAGCGCTCGCGGCGGATCGTGGACGCCGTCGCCACCGCCGCCGACGGGCTGGCCAGCAGCCCGCTCGCGGTGGCGCTCGCCTGGGTGCGGGACCGGCCGGGGGTGGCGAGCGCGCTGGTCGGGGCACGCACGGTGGCACAGCTGCAGTCGGCACTGTCAGTCGAGGCGCTTACGCTTCCGGGTGAGATCCGTGGTGCGCTCGACGACATCTCGTCGCCGGTCCACCGCTATCCGGACCAGGGGTGGACCGAGCTCTAGGGCTCGCGTCCACCGCCGGACAGGCCGGATCTCGACGACCGACGACCGACACACCGAGGGTTGACGGCCGACGACGGACGTGATGCCCCGACCCGACCGCGGGCCGGCTCGGCCCCGGCACGGTCGGGCCCGACCCCGCGCGCCGCCCGTGGCGGCCGCGAGCGGCGGCCGCTCCGGGCGCGGAGCGGCCGGCGCCCCAGCAGTGGAGTGATCTTTTGGAGCGAACGATGAGTGACACGGAGAACGGCGCTCCGCAGGGGTCCCCGGCCGCCCCGGGGACGGACGGCGCCGACAAGGCGGCCGCCGTCGCGGCGCTG
Source organism: Kitasatospora sp. NPDC022856 (assembly GCF_055561235.1). Classification (NCBI taxonomy): domain Bacteria; kingdom Bacillati; phylum Actinomycetota; class Actinomycetes; order Kitasatosporales; family Streptomycetaceae; genus Kitasatospora; species Kitasatospora sp. NPDC022856. The sequence goes on from NZ_JBVHHE010000053.1 coordinate 26,169, forward strand.
GCGGAGGCGATCCGGGTGGTCGGGCAGCAGTCGGCCCGCCCGGGCGCGCCGGCCTCCGGGAACACCCCGCGCGTCCCGGGCGCCGCCGGCGGTTCGGACGCCCCGGCGGGTGGCGCCGCCGCGGCGGGTGAGGCCGCCCCGGCCGCGGCACCGGCCGCCGCCCGCCCCTCCCGGTACCAGGCCGAGACCGACGAGCAGCGCGCGGAGGCCCTGCGGGCCACCGCCGAGGTGCTGGCCGCCGGCGGTGCGCCCACCGACCTCGCGCCCGCCGCCGTGGCCGCCTTCGGTGACGGCGCCGCCGAGGACCTGCGCGCCGACCCGTGGGCCGTGCTGACCCTGCCCGGCGTCCGTCCCGAGCACGCCGACGGCTTCGCCCGCGGGCTGCTCGGCCCCGCCGCCGGCCCGGGCGACACCCGCCGGGCCCAGGCGCTGGTGCCCTGGCTGCTGGAGCAGGCCGCCCTGCGCGGCCACTCCGCCGTGGAGATCGGCGAGGTGACGGCCGGGCTGGACCGCCTCGGCCTGCCGGACGCCGCCGCCGCGCTGCAGTCGGCCGTGGTCGACGGCCGGGCGATGCCCTTCCAGGAGGAGCTGACCGGCGCCGAGGCGCACTCCGCCGGCGGCGACGAGGACGACGAGCCGCCGACCCGCACCGTGCTCGCGCTGGAGCGGCTGGCCCTGGCGGAGGAGAGCCTGGCCGACGGCCTGGTCCGGCTGATGTCGACCTTCGTCCCCGGCGTGGACGGGTCTGGCGAGGTGAACGAACCGGACGAGGCGGACGGCGGCGAGGGCGGGAGCGGCGAGGAGGCCGAGCCCGCTCCGGCGGCGGACGCGCCGGCCGACGAGGACGCCACCGAGGACCCGGCCGGGGACCCCTCCGCCGAGGGCGCCGACGAGGGCCCGGCCGTCGAGGGCCCGGCCGGCGGCGCCGACGCTCCCGGTACGCCCGCCGCCCCCGGCCCGGCCGCCTGGGAGGCGGCCGCCGCCGCGGCGCCGTCCTCCTCGGCGACCGCCCTGATCCGGGCCGCCGCGGAGAGCGCCCTGGTCACCCACACCGGTGGCGAGGCCGCCCGCGCCGAGCCGGTCGCGCTGGTCCGCGCCGCCGCGGGCCTCGGTCTGCGCGCCTGGGCCGCCACCTGGACCGAGCAGGGCCGGGACGCCCTCGCCGGGCCGGCCGACGAGCCGCTGCCCGCCGCCACCCTGGCCGAGCTGCTGTCCGGCACGGCCGGCCCCGGCCGGTCCTCGGACGGCACGCTCGCCCTCGACGTCCTCGTCGTGCTGGACGCCCCGCTGCTGGACGTCGAGCTGGCCGCGACCCTGCTGGAGTCGCTCGCCGACGGCACCCGGCTGGTCCTGAGCGGCGACCCGGGCCAGCTCTGGTCGGCCGGGCCGGGCCGGTTCTTCGCCGACCTGCTGACCGCCAAGGTCTGCCCCTCCGTGGCCTCCCGCACCCCGGACTTCGGTCCGATCGGCGAACTGGTCTCCGGCATCGGCATCGGCGAGCTGCAGCCGGTCGAGGCGCCGGACAAGGAGGTGGTCATCCTGACCGCCAAGGACGGCGGCGAGGCCGTCCACCGCGCCATCCAGCTGCTCACCGACTCCATCCCGCGCGCGCTCGGCATCCCCGCCGAGCAGGTGGTGCTGCTGACCCCCGGCCACGGCGGCTCGGCCGGCACCCGGGCGCTGAACGCCGCCGCCAAGGCCGCCCTCAACCCCGGCCCGGGCCGCTTCGGCGGCTTCGACCCGGGCGACCGCGTGGTGGACTCCCCCGCCCCCGGCGTCGTCCGCCCCGCCCGGGTGCTCGACGGCGACGCCACCGGCCTGCACCTGGAGTACCCGGACGGCTCGCGCCGCAGCGTCCCGCCGGCCGAGGCCGGCCGGCTTCGGCACGGCTGGGCACTGACCGTCCACCAGGCGGTCGGCCGCCGCTGGCCGGGCGCGGTCGTCGTCCTCCCCGAGGAGGCGGGCGCGGCCCTCACCCGCCAGTGGGTCTACACCGCGTTCGGCCGCGGCGAGCGCCACCTCTCCGTGGTCCACGCGGCCGGCCCGGCCCTGCCCCAGGCCGTCGCCGAACGCCCGGCCGCGCCGCGCACCACCCGGCTGCGGGCGATCCTCGCGGAGAACGCCGCCCAGGCGTACTGAGGGGTGTCTGCCAAGTCGCGCGCGGACCCGGCGGGACTTGGCCACACCCCCTGGCGCGCGGGCGCGGAGGGGGGACCGGGCCGGTCCCCCCTCGGTGCCGGGGCCGGTCCGCTGTCGGAGGGTGGGTCTAGCGTGCTCCGGGGCCACCACCGTGGCCGGGTACGAGCAAGGGGAGAGCATGACCACACTCGAAGGCCGTCCGCGGACCGCGCTGCTCGTCGTCGACGTGCAGAACGGCGTCGTCGAGGAAGCGCACGAGCGCGACGCCGTCGTCGCCAACATCGGCCGCCTGGTCACGAAGGCCCGCCACGAGAAGGTCCCCGTCGTCTGGGTCCAGCACTCCGACCCGGACCTGGAGCCGGGGAGCGACGGCTGGCGGATCGTCCCCGAGCTGACGCCGGGCGACACCGAGCCGCTGGTCGGGAAGACCTACGGCGACTCCTTCGAGGACACCGAGCTGGAGACCGTGCTGGCGGACCTCGGCGTCGGCCGGCTCGTCGTCGCCGGCGCGCAGACCGACCAGTGCATCCGCTCGACGCTGCACGGCGCCCTCGTCCGGGGCTACGACGCGGTCCTGGTCGCGGATGCCCACACCACCGAGGACCAGACCGCCTGGGGCGCGCCGCCGCCGGCCCAGGTCATCGCCCACACCAACCTGTACTGGACGTACCAGACGGCACCCGGCCGGACGGGCGGCACGGTGGGCACCGAGGACGTCGATTTCGGCGCCACGTCCTGACGGCCGCGCCACGCGGCCGGGAGGGCCCCCGCGGTGCCGACTCCGGGGGCCGACGGGAATGTCCGAAACCATGCGCTCGCAGAAGCGTTCGAGCAGCCGGCCGGGAGCTGCGGGGCCCGGGCCGTCCTCCCCGCCCCGGCGTCCCGCTCCGCCGCCCCGGGCAGGCGGGGCGGCGGAGCGGGCGGTGGCGGAGCTCAGGTCACTCGTCCGGGTCCTCGTCGTCGTAGACCTCGCTGACGTCGAACCGGCAGATCAGCAGCTGCGGGTCCGCGTGCTCGAAGGGCTCCGGCAGCCACTCCCCCGGCTCGGTCGGCTCGGCGGCGGCGACCCAGAGCGTGGAGTCGCTCTCCTCCAGGCCGAACTCCTCGCTCCGGGCGGCGATCTCGTCCGGCTCGTACTCGCCGAACAGCACACCGATCGCGGCGTTCACCTCGCCCGACCCGCCCCCGCCCGGGGTCAGCGAGTCGTCCAGCCGCTCGGCCTGGGCGCGCAGCCGCTTCGGATCGACCACGTGGTAGTCGCGGCGGATCAGGACGCTGATCGCCTCGGGCTGCTCGGGGCCGTTGTACCCGCCCGGCCCCTCGTCCCCGGGGACCTCGAACGGGGTGACCTCGTCGTAGACCTCGTAGAGGAGTTGGTCGTAGGCGATGGCCGCCGTCGCGAGCTGCTCGTAGGCGGTGAACACAGCGGGATCGTCCGCTGCGCTGGGGCTTGACACCGCTTCCAGATGACGGTCGATGGCGGCCTTGACCGCCTCGGCGGCGGCGCGTACCTCGGCAATGGTGGGCTGCGCGGCATCAGACATGGTGCAGACGCTATCTCCCCTCGGTGTCGGTACGCACAGCGGTTGTCACCTACACCCGCGATTTCACCGCAACTTCCCCCCTGATGTCCGATCCGCGTGGTTCTGTACCCGCGCACGCCCGCGCGGAGCGCGTGGATCCGGCACGGCGGGGCCGCCCGCGTGCCGCTTCCACGGGCCCTGATCGGGGTATCCCGTCCACAGCGGAAAAGGAACTGATGAGCTGTCAGGCGTACGGCCGGGGTCCCGCCGGGAGGGCGGCCGAAAATACCCGGGCCCGTTGTCGGAGGCAGGCCGTAGGCTTGCTCGCAGGTGTCCCTCAGGAGGAGCGTTTTGACTTCACCGAAGCCGGTCCGGCAGCCGGAGTACGAGTACCAGTCGTTGCGCATGCCGCGCGGTACCTCCCGCAACGCGGCGCGCCAGCTGCTCACCGACCATGCCGAATACGGGCATTGGGAGCTGGACAGGCTGCGGCTGTTCCCGGACGGTAGCCGGACGGTGCTGCTGCGGCGGCGAATCATCCGGCAGGTGCGGAGCTGGTGACGGGCCCCTCCCGCTGACCGGTACGGGCTACCGCCTCCGCACGCCCCCTCGGGCCGGGGCGTCGCGCACGACCCGGCCTGGCGCCACCGTTCACGCTGCGTGATCGAGCGGGTCGTCGGCGTGTGCGCTCCCGCCGGTCCGGAGCTGTCCGTCTGTGGTGCCCGCGGCCGTCCGAACCACGGACGGCCGCGGGCACCACGCGTCCACACCCGGGCTCGCACAGCGCTCACCGCCGTGCCGCCGCCGCACCGGGGGTCCGGCCCGGGGTGCCGCGGCGGCACGGCCGCTCACTCAGGCCGGAGCCCGCTCCGGCGTCCGCCCCGCTGCCCCGGGCGGGAGCGCCCGGCCGGGCACGTGGTCGACGCCGGGCACGTGGTCGACGCTCAGCGCGCGCCGGCGCGGGCGCGGCGGTAGAGCACTCCGCCGCCGAGCAGCAGGGCGAGGCCGGCCGCGCCGAGCAGCTCGGTGCCGCCCGCACCGGTCGAGGCCAGCTGGCTGCCGGCCGCCTCGGGAGCGGCGGTGCGCGCCGATGCCGGCACGGCCTGACCGCTCTGGCCGCCGCCGGCCGCGGTGGTCATCGCGGGAGTGGTCGCACCGGGCGCCGCCGGGGTGGTGGCGGACGGGCTGCCCGTCCGGGGGTTGCCGGGCGTGGTCTCACCGCCGCCCGGGTGCGACGGCGGCGTGGACGGCTGACCGGTGGGCGGCGGCGGGTTGTGCGAGCCGTGCTCCTCGGGGCAGTCCTCGTCCGGCTTGGCGGGCGGGGTGGTGGCCACCGACGAGCCCTCGTTCCCACAGGCGTTCCCGAAGGCCGGGTTGCCGACGCCGACCACGTCGACCGAGTTGCCGCAGGCGTTGACCGGGACGTGCACGGGCGCCTGGACGCTGTTGCCGGAGACCACGCCGGGCGAGCCCGCCGCCGCACCGGAGGCGGACGACCCCGAGGCGCTGTGGCCGCCGCCGGAGTGCCCGCTGACGTTGGCGCAGTGGTTGCCGTACGCCGGGTTCAGCACGCCGATCACATCGACGGTGTTGCCGCAGGCGTTGATCGGCACCTCGACCGGTACCTGCACCGAGTTGCCGGAGGCCACGCCCGGCGAACCGGCGGCGCCCCCCTGCGCCTCGGCGCCCGCGTAGGCGTAGCCGGCGGTCGAGGCCAGGACACTGCCGGTGGCCACGGCCGTGAGGAGCCCCTTCTTGGCTACATTCCTCATATTTTCCCCTGACGTATCGAGACGACGTGATGACCTATCCGAAAGTCGGAATTTCCGACGAACGGGAAAGGTCTTCGAGTGCACAGGAGACAACGAGGCGCAAGCGGCGAGGTTGAGCCGAAAGAACCCTATTCACCCGATCGAGTGAGGCACGACAACAGGCTGACGGCCCGCCGATTCCCGGCCGTGTCCGGACGCACAAGCGCCCCCGGGTGGCGCGTCCGCCACCCGGGGGCCAAGTGAGTCGTTCCGGTGATCGGCCCGTCGACCTGTCGGCCGGTGCCCCACCGGCCGGTCGACCCGTCGACCGGTCATCCGGTCATCGTGCGCTCAGCGCGCGGGCGCCTTAGAAGTTGGCGCAGTGGTTGCCGAACGCCGGGTTCAGCACGCCGATCACGCTGACGGTGTTGCCGCAGAGGTTCACCGGGATGTGCACGGGAATCTGAACCTGGTTGCCCGCGACCACGCCCGGGGAGCCGGCGGCCACACCGTTGGCGGCGGCGCCGCCGTGGGCGGACGCGACACCGGCGGCGGCCAGCACCAGGCCACCGGTGGCGGCGGCAACGGCGGCGATCTTCTTGACCTTCATCATTCCTCCTGTATGAGCAGCGCAACCCGTTCGGCGGGCTGCATAGGAATGAACGACGGTGTGGCAAACGGGGTACGGAACCTTTTCCCCATTCACCCGCAACGGTGATGACCCGCACGGATGATCGATCTGCGGATACCGGAAGAATCGTTTCTCTCGATCTCCATTTCCCGGTCCCAAATCATTAGCTCGGACAATGCGGACGGCCCGCCCCCGGAACCCCGGGAGCGGGCCGTCGTCCCGCGGGCGGGAGGGTCGTTCAGCAGGCGTCGATGAAGCGGTCCAGCACCCGCACGCCGAACTTGAGCCCGTCCACCGGCACCCGCTCGTCCACGCCGTGGAACATCCCGGCGAAGTCCAGCTCCGGCGGCAGTTGCAGCGGCGCGAAGCCGAAGCAGCGGATGCCGAGGTCCTGGAACGACTTGGCGTCCGTCCCGCCGGACAGGCAGTACGGCACGGCCCGCGCGATCGGGTCCTCCGCCTGCAGGGCGCTCTGCATCGCCTCGACCAGCGCACCGTCGAAGCTGGTCTCGATCGCCTTGTCCGAGTGCAGGCTCTCGCGCTTCACGCGCGGGCCGAGCACGCTGTCCAGCTCGGCCAGGAACTCCTCCTCGTAGCCGGGCAGGAAGCGCCCGTCCACGTGGGCGGTGGCCTGCCCGGGGATCACGTTGACCTTGTAGCCGGCGCCGAGCATCGTCGGCTGGGCGGTGTTGCGCAGCGTGGTGCCGATCATCTTGGCGATGCCGCCCAGCACCCGCAGCGTCTCGTCCATGTTCTCCGGGTCGAGCCGCACGCCGAGCGCGTCGGACAGCTCGTCCAGGAAGGCGCGGACGGTCTTGGTGATCCGCAGCGGGAAGGTGTGCCGCCCGAGCCGGGCCACCGCCTCGCACAGCTCGGTGATGGCGTTGTCGTCGTTCTCCATCGACCCGTGCCCGGCCCGGCCCTCGACCGTGAGCCGCATCCAGTGCATGCCCTTCTCGGCCGTCTCCACCAGGTAGAGCCGGACCTGGTCGTTGACGGTGAACGAGAAGCCGCCGACCTCGCCGATGCCCTCGGTCACCCCTTCGAAGAGGTCCGGGTGCTTGTCGACCAGGTACCGGGCGCCGTAGGTGCCGCCCGCCTCCTCGTCCGCCACGAAGGCCAGCACCAGGTCCCGCGGGGGCTTGCGCCCGGTCCGCAGCCGGTCGCGCACGACGGCCAGCGTCATCGCGTCCATGTCCTTCATGTCGACCGCGCCGCGCCCCCAGACGCAGCCGTCCGCGATCTCGCCGGAGAACGGGTCGTACGTCCAGTCCGCCGCGTTGGCGGGCACGACGTCGGTGTGCCCGTGGATCAGCAGGCCCGGACGCGAACGGTCCTCGCCCTCGATCCGGACGACCGTCGAGGCCCGCCCCTTGGCGGACTCGAAGATCTGCGGCTCGATGCCGAACTCCGCGAGCTGCTCCGCGACGTACTCGGCGGCCTTGCGCTCCCCCGGGCCCGAGCCGTCGCCGTAGTTGCTGGTGTCGATCCGGATCAGGTCGCGACAGATCCCGGCGACCTCCGACTCGGCCGTCACCTTCGGCGCCGCCGCCCGCCCCGCCGTCGACTCGCTCCGCTCGCTCACGGTCACTCCTCGTCTCTGGCCCGCACCGACGCACCGGCGCCTTACCCCCGGGACCTGCACCCGGGCGTACGAGCACGTCCGCCCATCCTCCCCCAGGCCCCCAGCCGTATCCACCCCGCGGGCCCCCGGGAACCGAGGCGAAATCCGCTGGTCACACCCCCGCCACAGAGCGCCCCTTGCCCAGGTCACCGCCCCTGCCCGGCGATCCGGGGCTGTTTTGGGAGCGCAAGCCGATCTTTGCTACAGTTACGTCTGTCAGCGCGGCCGACGAGGCCGCGGAGACAACACCCGGTCCGGGTGGCGGAATGGCAGACGCGCTAGCTTGAGGTGCTAGTGCCCTTTATCGGGCGTGGGGGTTCAAGTCCCCCCTCGGACACCAACGAAGACCCCTGTTGATCAGGGGTCTTCTGCGTTTCCCGGGCACGGTGGGACCGACCACCCGGCCCGCGGGGCGGTCACCGCGTGAGATTCCGCGACCGCCGCCGGGGAGGTCGCCCCCGTGCGTCCGCCGCCGGTCCCCGCCCGCGCCGCCGGACCGGAGCGGCCGCCATGGCTGGTCAGAGGCCGTGCTCGTCCAGGATCCGCAGGAGGTTGCGCTTGCGCCGGTGGTCGGCCCGCAGGGCCGCGAGTTCGGCCGCGAACGCCGGCTCCGTCCCCAGTGCCCGGTGGCAGGAGCGGACCTCCAGCAGCAGCCGGGCCAGCTCGCGGTAGCGGGCGTCGCCGGTGAGCGGACCGAGCCGCTCGATCGCGCGGCGGTACCCGTCCAGGGCGTCCCCGGGCCGGCCGGGGTCGCCGGGGCCCGGTCCGGCCGGCGGCCTCGGGCCCGGGACGCCCTTGCCGGCCGCCCGTGCGAGGGCGCGTTCGGCCTTGGCCAGCTGCTTCATCAGGTCCTGCTCGGCCCGGCCGGCGGGACTGCGCCGGCCGGCCTCCTCCGCCCGCTCCCGGACCCGGCGCAGACCGGGCCCGCCCAGCAGGTCGCGGTAGTCCGCCAGCTCCGCCTCCACGAGGTGGTCGTGGTCGCCCAGCAGCCGGTCGACCAGCCAGTCGGCCAGCTCGGCGCGGTCCGGCGGCGCCGACCGGCAGGCCTCCAGGTGGGCCTCGTCGAGATCGGCGGCGACCCCGCCGACGCACCCGGCGGAGTCGTCGATCCGGTCGTACGCCCGGCCGAGCAGCCGGATCGCCTCCCGCGCCAGGGCGATCGCCTGCCCGGCCTGCCCCTCCGCCGTCAGCGCGCGGACGGCGGTCACCGCCTCGCCGGCCTGGAGCGCGTACGCCTGGGCGTCCGCGTACTCGACGTACCCGTAGCGGCTGAAGCGGCCCACCGCGAGCAGATCGGTGATCCGGGAGCGCAGTTGGGCGGGATCGGCCTGCGCGGTCGCGGCCCGGAGCTCCAGACGACGCCGCAGGGTCCGGTCGCCGTCCATCAACTCGCGTACCAGGAGCAGCAGGTCCTCGCGCGAGCGCGAGCCCAGCCAGGACTCCAGGCTGCCGGCCCGCGCCGTCGCCTCGGCCTTGAGCCGGGGCAGCTCGTGCCACTTCTCCAGCACCACCAGGCCCACCGCGACGCAGTGCTCGCAGAAGTTGCCGTCGAGCCCGTAGGGGCAGTCGCACTCGCCCGACAGCCCGTACTCCGCGTCGAGTTCGAGCACCACCTCGTAGGCCTCGGTGCCGCTCACGACCGCGGTGAACCGCTCCGCCCCGACGTCGAGTTCGGCGACCGCGTCCCGGTAGCCCCGGCCCCGTTCGAAGGAGCGCGGCCCGGCCAGGCCGCTCAGGTCGTCCTCGGTGAATCCGGCGCTGCTCGTCACCCTGTCATTCAAGCAAACGGCACCGGCCGGCCGACCGGATTCGGTCGCCTCAACGGGCCGCCCAGACCGGGCAGGCCGGGTGGTGGCGGTGGGTGCGGATGATGGTCCCGCCGAGGGAGCGGTGCTCGGTGGTGGAGACCGCGCAGCAGCGCGGTGCCGCGGTGGCGGTCGCGGGCCCGCGCGGGGACGCCGGCGCGCTCGGGCCCGGCACGGTGGCCGGGGCGGAGGTGTGCTTCGGGGCGAAGGTGTGCGCCGGAGCCGGCGTCCGGTGCGGGGCGGCCGAGCGGCGGCGTCGGCGGCGGGGAGCAGAAGTGGTCACGGAGCGAGACTGCCCAGGTCTCGGCCGGTGAATCCGGGGCTCACCCGGATGGACGACGGGGGCCGGGGCGCGGGCGGGCGCCCGTCAGCCTTCGGCCGGCCGCTCCGGCGGGGCCCCGCCGGCGGGCGCGGCCCCGGCCCGGCGGCGGCCGAGCCGGTGGATCGTCTCGGCGACCACGAAGGCCGTCACCGCGGCGACGATCAGCAGCGGCATCGAGTTCGCCGAGTCGGCCCCGAGCAGTGCCGACGCGAGCACGGTACTGGTGACCGGCAGTCGGGTGACCGCGGCGGCGGAGGCGGCGAGGCCGGCCGCCAGCCCCGGGGCGAAGCCGAAACCGGGCAGCGGCCCGCAGGCGATCCCGAGGGTCGCGCCGATCAGGAGCGCCGGGAAGATCGGACCACCGCGCAGGCCGCCCAGCGCGATGCCCCAGCCGAGCGCCTTGCAGACCAGCAGCGCCAGCAGCGCGCCGACCGGCCAGGACGCCGGATCGGCGGCCAGCTCGCCGAGGGTGGCCTGTCCGGAGAGCGCGGCCTCCTCCGGCGAGCGCCCGGTGAGCAGCGCGTACGCGGTGATGCAGGCGCCGACGGCGACGGCGCAGAGCACCGTCCGGACGGCCGTCGCCCGCCGGGTCGGCGCGGGCCGGTCCGGGAGGCCGGTGACGTACCCCTTGACCCGGGTGCCGAGGAGCCGGCCGGTCACGCAGATCGCCGCCACCACGACCGCGAGCGGGACCCCCCAGAGGAAGTCACCCGGGTCCGGGACGCCGGACGACGGCTCCGAGGGCAGCGAGAGGGCCCCGATCGACAGCCCCGTCCAGTGGCCGAAGCCGGTGAACACCAGCGCGCCGATGCCGCTCGCCAGCAGGCACGGCAGGATCAGCGCCGTCAGCTGCGGCCCGCCGAGGCCGGCGCCCTCGATGATCATCACGGCGGCGACCAGCGGACTGCCGAAGATGGTGGAGATCGCCGCCGCCGAGCCGGCCGCGCCGAGCACGGGCCCCAGTTGGGGCTTGGCGGTCAGCCAGGCGGGCCGGACGGCGAGCAGGGCGAGGCCGCTGCCCAGGGCCATCAGCGGCGCCTCGGGACCGAGCACGACGCCGAGCGGCAGACAGGCCAGGGCCGCCAGCACCACGCCGGGTACGGCGACCGGGAGGGTGGGCGGACCGCCGAGTCCGTCCACCGGGACGTGGCCGCCGCGGCCGGGCAGCCGGGTGACGATCGGGGCGAGCAGCAGGCCGGCGAGCAGCAGCGCGGGCAGCGGCCACCACCAGGGCGCCCGGTCCAGGCCGAGGCTGTCCGGAAGGCTCTCCCAGACCCAGTGCTGGAGTTCGTGCTCCAGGCTGACGAAGCCGAACGCGGCGAGCGAGACGGGGATGCCGACGACGGCCGAGATCAGCAGGAGGACCAGGTAGCCCTTCTTCAGCAGTACCGCGCGCACGGCCTCGGGTCCGCCGACGGGCCGACCGGTCTGCTCGGGCATGCCCGCTCCTTCGCGCTCACCGGAGCCGGCCGCTGCCCGGTCCCGTCCTGGGACCGAGTCTCGCCCGCGGTACCGGCGCCCGCGCGGTGGTCGGCGTTCCGGCGCGGCGCGCCCCGAGCGGGTTGCGCCGTACGGACGAGCGGGTGCCCGGGGTCGGCGCCGTGGGGACGAGCGGGTGCCCGGGTCGGTCCGCGGTCGGCGCCGCGCGCCGGGGCCGCGGCCCGTCAGGCCTGCGGGACCTGCCGGGACTCCTCCAGCGCGCTCTCGATGCCCTGCACCATCCGCCAGAGCGGCGCCCGCCGACTGGCGACCAGCACCACGACGTCGTCCGCCTCGCCGTCCGGCACCGCCTCGGCCGGCCGGTCGCTCCAGGTGCCGGTGACGAAGGCCATCGCCGCGTCCACCTCGGTGGTCCAGTCGCTCTCGCCGCCGGAGCGCAGCCAGGTGCGCAGCGCGTGGTTGTGTGCGGAGACCACCGCGGCCGCGATCACGTCGGCGCGCAGGGCCCCGTCGGCCCGTGCGGCGAAGCGCCCGCGCAGGTAGTGGGCGAGCATGTGCTCGTAGCGCCAGACCACCGACAGCTCGTACGCCCGCAGGCCGGGCACCTTGCGGGTGAGCCGGTAGCGCTGGACGGAGAAGGACGGCTGCTCGGCGTACATCCGCAGGACGAGGCGGGCGGCGTCGCAGGCGTGCCGGACCGGGTCCTCCTCGCCGGTGCCCGACTCCAGGAACTCCGTCATCTCGGCGAGGCTGCGTTCGTGGTCGGGGAAGACCACGTCCTCCTTGGCCGGGAAGTAGCGGAAGAAGGAGCGCCGGCCGACTCCGGCGAGCGAGACGATGTCGTCGATCGTGGTCTGTTCGAAGCCCCGCTCCAGGAAGAGTTCGAAGGCGGCGGCGACGAGCGCTTCACGCATCGCCGGCTTCGGCGGACCGTCGTTCATGGGCTGGTCCTGCTCTTCCTTCTCGCTCATTCCCGGAACATAGCACCGGCTTCGAACAGCCGGGCCAGGTGTGCGGCGGGGTGCCCGCGGCACCCCGCCCGCGGCCGTTACGGCAGGTTGCGGGCCATGACGATCCGCTGGACCTGGTTGGTGCCCTCGTAGATCTGCGTGATCTTCGCGTCCCGCATCATCCGCTCCACCGGG
>NZ_JBVHHE010000054.1:0-38319 GCF_055561235.1 Kitasatospora sp. NPDC022856
GGCGGGGGGGCGGGCCCGCCGCCCGCGGGGGGGGCGGGGCCCCCGGCCCCCCCGCCCCCCCCCCCCCCCCCGGGGGGGGGGGGGGGGGGGGGGGGGGCCCCCCCCCCCCCCCCCCCCCGCCCGGCCGGGTCAGTGCCCGGGGGTGGGGACGGCCGCCACGTCGGCGCGCAGCGCCGGCAGGTCCGCGTACATCGTGCCGCCGGGGCAGTCGGTGGCCAGCCAGTCGCGGTGGCCGCTGATCATCTCGACCGGCTTGGTCACGCCGTTGACCGGGTTCACGAAGGTGACGTGCGCCTGGGGGTCCAGGTTGTGCGCGCGGGTCAGCACGGCGAGCAGCGCGGTCAGCGACGTGCGGGCGGGGGCGGTCGGCGCCTGGCTGCTGAGGGTGCCCAGCAGGGCGATGCCGATGTTGCCCGAGTTGAAGCCGGCGGTGTGGAAGGCCGTCACGGCGTTCCCTGCCGCGTCGTGCGCCGGGATGCCGTCGTCGCCCGACCAGCGGCCCTCGTAGATCCGTCCGGCCTCGTCGATCAGGAAGTGGTAGCCGATGTCGCCCCAGTCGTTGGTGATCGCGTGGTACTCGTAGATCGCCCGCACGGTGGCCGCCGGGTCCGGGTCGGCGTTGGCGGTGTCGGTGTGGTGCACCGTCAGGGTCTGCAGCGGGTAGTACTTCGCGGGGGAGTTCTCCACGCCGTTCTTGAAGCGCTTGGACTCGTCGGCGCCCCAGGCCGCGCGGGAGAGGTACTCGACCCCGCAGAAGGTGACGGGCGTCGTCGGGGCGAGCGAGACCGTGCGGGCCGGGCCGTGCACGGTGTCGATGGCGGCGGAGCGGACGTTGGCGGCCCCGTCGGGCAGGCGCAGGTCGTAGCCGGGCGCGCCGTCGGCGGCGATCAGCGCGGTGGCGGTCCCGACCGTGCGGTCGGCGCCGTCCGGGCCGCCCGCGCAGCCGGCGGGCAGCGGCTGCCACGCCCCGCGGGTCGCGTCGTCGCGGTGCAGCCGGATGGCGGCGCCGCGGGCGGGGCCGTCCCAGCTGACGCCGACGTAGCGGATCGGGAAGTCCGCCCGCACGGTGGTGGCCTCGCGGCCCACCGCGGACAGTGCCCGGGTCTCGGGGACGCGGGCCGTCCGGGCAGCGAGCGGCCGGGCCCCACCCGCGCCGGTGCCCGCGGCGTTGCCGGCGCCGGTGCCGCTGCCGGCGGCGGCCGACGCGGCGGGGGTGACGGCGAGCGCGGCGGCGGTGGCACCGATCGCCGTGACGAGGGTGCGCCGGGTGACGGCGGGCTTCGGGTGGGGCATGGGCGGTCCTGTCTCGGGCGTGTGCGGGAACGGAGGGCCCGAGGATCGGCCCCGGATGCAGCGCCCCCCGCTGACAGAAGTTCAGTCAATGCCGAATGTACACAATTGACCGTGTCCATCCTGACGATCCTGGGTGATCTTTGCCCGAAAGTGCAGGTCGGACCGGGGATCGGCGGCCGGGGGCAACCGTGCCGACCGCCGATCCCCGGCCCGTTCCCCGTGCCGTCGAGGCGGCCCCGGCCCTCTCGACCGCGGCGTCGAACCGGCCTGTCATGCGGTCCCCTCCGACGGGCCGCACGGGTGACGTCCCGTCACCGTCACGGGCGGGAAGGGGCGATGACGCCGGGCGCGGCCTTGCATAGACTCGGTCGCCATTCGTCCGGGCGAGTCCAGGAGAGTCAGCGCATGACCAACCCGTCCCCCAGTTCCGCCGTCGGCACCTCGGCCACGCCCCTGCTGGACGACACCATCGGCGCGAGCCTCGACCGCGCGGTCCGCGCCGTTCCCGGCCGGGAGGCCCTGGTCGACCTGCCGTCCGGCCGTCGGTGGACGTACCGGGAGCTGGCCGAGGAGGTGGACCGGGTCGCGCTGGGGCTGCTGACGCTCGGCGTCGGCCGGGGCGACCGGGTCGGGATCTGGGCGCCGAACTGCGCGGAGTGGGTGTTCACCCAGTACGCCACCGCGCGGATCGGCGCCGTCCTGGTGACCGTCAACCCCGGCTACCGGGCGCACGAACTGGAGTACGTCCTAAGGCAGTCGGGCATCCGCACGATCGTGGCCGCGGCCGCCTTCAAGACCTCCGACTACGCGGCCATGCTGGCCGAGACCGCCCCGCGCTGCCCCGCGCTGAAGGACGTCCTGCTGATCGGCTCGCCGGCCTGGAGCGACCTGCTCGCCCGGGCCGAGCACGCCGACCGCGGCCCGCTGCGCGCCGCCGCCGCGGCGCTGGGCCCGGACGACCCGATCAACATCCAGTACACCTCGGGCACCACGGGCTTCCCGAAGGGCGCGACCCTGTCGCACCGCAGCATCCTCAACAACGGCTTCTTCGTGGGCGAGTTGTGCGGTTACTCGGAACACGACCGGATCTGCGTACCGGTGCCGTTCTACCACTGCTTCGGGATGGTGATGGGAAACCTTGCCGCGCTCTCGCACGGCGCCTGCGTGGTGATCCCGGCCGCCGGGTTCGAGCCCGCGACCACCCTGCGCGCGGTGGCCGCCGAGCGCTGCACCTCGCTCTACGGCGTCCCGACCATGTTCATCGCCGAACTCAACGACCCGTCCTTCGCCGAGCACGACCTCTCCAGCCTGCGCACCGGGATCATGGCCGGGTCGCCGTGCCCCACCGAGGTGATGAAGCAGGTCGTCGAGCGGATGGGCATGCGCGACGTGTCGATCTGCTACGGCATGACCGAGACCTCCCCGGTGTCCGTCCAGACTCGGACGGAGGACCCGCTGGAGCGCCGGGTCTCCACCGTCGGACGGGTCGGCCCGCACCTCGAAGTGAAGGTCGTCGACCCGCGGACCGGCCGCACCGTGCCCCGCGGCACCCCCGGCGAACTGTGCACCCGCGGCTACTCGGTGATGATCGGCTACTGGGAGCAGCCCGACCGGACCGCCGAAGTCCTGGACGCCGACGGCTGGATGCACAGCGGCGACCTCGCGGTGATGGACGAGGAGGGCTACCTCACCATCACCGGGCGGATCAAGGACATGGTCATCCGCGGCGGCGAGAACATCTACCCGCGGGAGGTCGAGGAGTTCCTGCACACCCACCCGGACGTCCTGGACGCCCAGGTCATCGGCGTCCCCGACGCCACGTACGGCGAGGAGCTGATGGCCTGGATCCGGCTGCGCCCCGGTGCCCCCGAGCTGACCGCCGAGGGGCTGCGCGCCTTCTGCGCCGGCCGGATCGCGCACTACAAGATCCCGCGCTACGTGCACCTCGTCGACGAGTTCCCGATGACCGTCACCGGAAAGATCCGGAAGGTCGAGATGCGCGAGCAGGCCGTCGTCCTGCTGAACCTCGCCGCGGCGGCCGCCGAGGGGCACGCCTGACGGACCCTCGGCCGGGATCGGACGGATGTCCGCCCCAAGGGTGTGGAGCGGCGCGTCCGGGGCAGCCGGGGTGCGAGGACGCGCCGCCCGGGACGGTCCGGGCGGCACCGAGCGGAAGGAATCCGGCATGAGCGACACGAGCGACATCGACATCTGGGCGTTCCGGTCGACCTCCGGCCACGTCGCCGACGGCGATCTGGTCGGCTTTCACGTGGAGGCGACCGACGGGCCGATCGGCAAGGTCGACCGGCACTCGCCGGAGGCCGGCTCGCAGTACCTCGTCGTCGACACCGGCCCGTGGATCTTCGGCCGTCAGGTCCTGCTGCCGGCGGGCACGGTGCTGCGCGTCGAGCAGGACGAGAAGAAGGTCTACGTCGACCGGACGAAGGACGAGATCAAGAACGGCCCGACGTTCGAGCCGATCGGGTACGACGAGGACATCGCCTACCTGGAGACCTTCGGCGCCTACTACGGCCCGTACTACGGCGGGCGGTACTGAGCGCTCCACCGCGCCGCGCGCCCACCCGTCGCCATCCCGAACGAACCGCACGACACGTCTCGGTACCACCCGACACCACCCGACAACACTCCGAAGGGACGGAGTCAGCGCCATGACGAACATCGCACATCTGCCCGGGGCCCTCGACCACCGGTGGGACTGGCAGCGGCACGGTGCCTGCCGGTCCGCCGACAGCGGTCTCTTCTTCCACCCGGTCGGCGAACGCGGCGAGGCCCACGACTCGCGTGAGAGCGCCGCGAAGGAGGTCTGTGCCCGCTGCCCCGTACGGCGCGAGTGCCTGCGCTACGCCCTGGAGGCGCACGAGCGGTACGGGGTCTGGGGCGGCCTCGGCGAGGGCGATCGCCTGCGCCTGCGGCGTCAGGCCCGGAAGGTGCGCCGGTAGGCGCCCGGCGGCACGCCGATCGCGGAGTGCAGGTGCTGGCGCAGGGACGCGCCGGTGCCGAAGCCCACCCGCTCGGCGATCCGGTTGACCGGTAGGTCGCTGCTCTCCAGCAGGTGCCTGGCCAGGTCGACGCGCTGCTGGGTGAGCCACTGGCCCGGGCTCAGCCCGACCTCGGCCCGGAAGCGCCGGGTGAAGGTGCGCCGGCTCATGCCCGCGTGGCCGGCGAGGTCGGTCAGCTGGAGGGGCTCGTGCAGCCGGTCGAGGGCCCACGCCCGGGTGGCGGACGTCCCGGCGTCCGTGCTCTCCGGGACGGGCCGTTGCACGTACTGGGCCTGGCCCCCCTCGCGCTGCGGCGGGACGACGCAGCACCGGGCGACCAGATTGGCGACGGCGCTCCCGTGGTCGGAGCGGATCAGGTGCAGGATCAGGTCGATGCCGGCCGCGGCGCCGGCCGAGGTGAGGATCCGCCCGGTGTCGACGAACAGGACGTCGGGGGCGAGGTCGACCTCCGGGTAGAACCGCCGGAACCGGTCGGCGTGCCGCCAGTGGGTGGCGGCGGCCCGGCCGTCGAGCAGACCGGCCGCGGCGAGCACGAAGGTGGCGATGCAGATCCCGGCGATCCGTGCGTCGGGGCGCAGCAGCGCCAGTGCCTCGGCGACGCGCGGCGGCAGGGAGTCCCGGTCGACGATGCCGGCGAACTCCTCGGAGGCCGGGATCACCAGCGTGTCGGCGCCGGCGAGCGCGCTGCGGTCGTGTTCGACGCTGATGGAGAAGTCGGCGGAGGTACGGACGGGCCGGCCGTCGAGCGAGCAGGTGACCACCTCGTAGAGGGGCCGGCCCTCGGTGTCCGTGGCGGCTCCGAAGAGCCGGGAGGCGAGGCTCAGCTCGAACGGGATGACTCCGTCCAGGGCCAGGACGACGATGCGGTGCATGGCCCAATTCTTGCACAGCATGACCTTCGGGCCGCTATACGGCCTGGTCGGGGCCGGAGCATCCTGGATGCATGAGCACCATGAAAGCCATCACCCAGTACACCTACGGCGGCAGTGACGTCCTGCGCGAGGTCGAGACCGAGCGCCCGGAGCCCGGTCCGTCGGAGGTCCTCGTCCGCGTCCGGGCCGCGGGCATGAACCCCACCGACTGGAAGCACCGCCAGAACCCCGGTTTCCTCGACCGCCTCCCGCTGGTCCTCGGCTGGGACGTCTCCGGCGTCGTCGAGGCGGTCGGGCCGGGCGTGACGATCCACCGCCCCGGCGACGAGGTCTTCGGGATGCTGCCCTACCCCTACGGCGTCGGCGCGTTCGCCGCGTACGCGGTGGCCCCGGCCCGCGCGCTGGTCCGCAAGCCGGCCGGGGTCGACCACGTCCAGGCGGGCGCGATCCCGCTGGCGGCGCTGACCGCCTGGCAGGTGCTGGTCGACGCGGCGGGCGTCCGGCCCGGCGAGCGCGTCCTGATCCACGCGGCGGCGGGCGGTGTCGGCCACCTCGCCGTGCAGATCGCCAAGAGCCGCGGCGCGTACGTGATCGGCACGGCCAGCGCCCCCAAGCACGCGCTGCTGCGCGAACTGGGCGCCGACGAGCTGATCGACTACCGCACGGAGGACTTCACCCGGATCGCCCCGGTCGACCTCGTCCTGGACACCATCGGCGGCGACACCGCGATCCGCTCGCTGGACACCCTGAAGCCGGGCGGCCGGCTGATCAGCATCGCGCTCGGAGCGCTGCCCGCCGACCTCGCCGAGCAGGCCGCGGCCCGGGGCGTCGAGGCCGTCCCGCTGCTGGTCGAGGCCGACCAGGCCGGTATGCGGGCGATCGCCGGGCTGGTCGAGGCGGGTGAGCTGCGGGCCGTCGTGGAGGCCGTCTTCCCGCTCGCCGACGCCGCCAAGGGGCACGACCTGGGTGACACCGGCCGGGTCACCGGGAAGGTCGTGCTGACCGTCGGCGAGTAGCGCCCGTACGCACCGCCGCCCGTACGCACCGCCGGTCGTACGCACCGCCGCCCGGCCCGCCCCGACGTGTCGGGCCGGGCCGGGCCGGGCCATCGCGCCGCCTCGCCGCCGGTGAGGTGCCTCTGTGAGAGGCTCGCCCCATGGAACAGCGTGTACTCGGCCGCACCGGCCGACCCGTCTCCGTCGTGGGGCTCGGTACCTGGCAGCTCGGCGCGGACTGGGGTGACGTCCGCGAGGAGGACGCGCTCGACGTCCTGGACACCTCCGTCGAGGCCGGCGTCACCCTCTTCGACACCGCCGACGTCTACGGCGACGGCCGCAGCGAGCAGCTGATCGGCCGCTACCTGAAGGGCCGCCCGGACGCCGGGGTCTTCGTCGCCACCAAGTTCGGCCGCCGGGCCGAGCAGCGCCCGGAGCACTACAACCTCGCCAACTTCCGTGCCTGGTCCGACCGTTCCCGCTCCAACCTGGGCGTGGACCGGCTCGACCTGGTGCAGCTGCACTGCCCGCCGACGCCGGTCTACTCCGACGACGAGGTGTACGACGCCCTGGACACCCTGGTCGCCGAGGAGCGGATCGCCGCCTACGGCGTCAGCGTGGAGACCTGCGCGCAGGCCCTGACCGCGATCGCCCGGCCCGGTGTCGCGAGCGTCCAGATCATCCTGAACGCCTTCCGGCTGAAGCCGCTGGAGCTGGTCCTGCCCGCCGCCGCGGCCGCCGGGGTGGGCATCCTGGCCCGCGTGCCGCTCGCCTCGGGGCTGCTCTCCGGCCGCTACACCGCGCGGACCGCGTTCGCCGCGGACGACCACCGCACCTACAACCGGCACGGCGAGGCCTTCGACCAGGGAGAGACCTTCTCCGGCGTGGACTTCGCGACCGGCGTCGAGGCGGCGGCGGAGTTCGCCGCACTCGCGCCCGGGGAGGCGACCCCGGCGCAGACCGCACTGCGCTGGATCATCCACCAGCCGGGCGTCACGGCGGTGATCCCCGGTGCGCGCAATCCCGAGCAGGCCCGGGCGAACGCCGCCGCGGCCGCCCTCCCGCCGCTGCCCGGGGCGACCCTCGACGCCGTCCGGGACCTCTACGACCGCCGGATGCGCGCCCGGGTCCACGAGCGCTGGTGACCTCCCGCCGGTGAGGCGTGTGCCACCCGACCGGGCGGCACACGCCTGCGCGGGAGCCGCGCCTCAGCGGGCCTCCAGGCCCTCCAGCATCGCCGGCAGCTCCCGGCTGTGCACGACCCCGAGGCTCTTCGTCGCGCGGGTCAGGGCGACATAGAGGTCGTTCCCGCCGCGGGAGTGCGCCGCGAGGATCTCGTCGGGCTCCACGACGAGGACGGCGTCGAACTCCAGCCCCTTGGACTGCGCCGCCGTCATCAGGACGACCGGCGAGTCCAGCGACGCCGGGCCGTCGGCACGCGCCACACCGGCCAGCCCGGCCAGCTCGTCGACCAGCTCGACCGGGAAGCCGGGGGCGTGCAGGATCGCCATCCGGCGGCCGTCCAGCTCCGCGATCTCCCGCTCGACGACGGCGCGCAGGGCCGCGCCCCGGTTCTCCTCGGGGATCCGCAGGCTCCACGGAACGGTCCCGCCGCCGCGCACCGCGGTCGGGGCGGTGAGCGCCGGGTCGACCGCCCGCAGGACGCCCTCGGTGACCCGCATGATCTCGGCCGGGGTCCGGTAGTTGATGGTGAGTTCCACCGTGCGCCAGCGCCCGGCGGTGTACTCGTCGAGCGCCTCGCCCCAGGAGTTCAGCCCAGCCGGGGCGCCGGTCTGGGCCAGGTCGCCCACGATCGTCATGGACCGGCCGGGGCAGCGGCGGGTCAGCAGCCGCCAGGCCATCGGGGAGAGCTCCTGCGCCTCGTCCACGATGATGTGCCCGAAGCCCCAGGTCCGGTCCTCGGCCGCGCGCTCGGAGAGCGGCCGGAACTCGCCCTCGCCCTGGTACTGGCGCGTCAGCAGCTCCGCGTCGATCTCGGCCAGCCCCGCGCCGAAGTCCTCCAGGACGACCTTGGCGAACTCCAGCCGCTCGGCCTCGGCGGCGGCGTCGGCCCGGCGGGTGACGGCGCTGCCCGGCAGCGGGCCGAGGAGTTCGGCGGCCTCGTCGAGCAGCGGCACGTCGTCGGTGGTCCAGGGAGCGGCCGGCTCGTCCGGACCGGGCCGCTCGCGCAGCAGGGCGGCGCGCTCGGCCTCGGAGAAGTCCGGCATGGCGTCCGCGAGCAGCTGCGGGGAGGCGAACAGCGCGGTGAGCAGTTGCTCCGGACCGAGCAGCGGCCACAGCTTCTCGGCCAGGGCCTGGAAGTCGCGCTCGACGACGAGCGCGTCGGCGAGGTCCACCACGTCGTCCAGCGCCATCTCACCGCCCCGGTCCCTGGCGATCCGCAGGGCCAGCTCGGAGGAGAGCCGCTCCACCAGGGCGGCCCGGGCCGCGTTGTGGGGCTCGCCGGTCCGGTGCGCGGCGGCGTGCGCCCGCTCGCAGAGCGCCCGGCCGATCACGAGCTCCTCCTGGTGCGGCGAGCTGCGGCCGACGGTGATGGTCCAGGGCTCCTCTTCCTCCGGGAGCTGCCGCAGGCCCTCCAGCGCGGTGGCGAGCACCCGCGCCATCCGGGCGTCGCCCTTCACGGCGGCGGCCTCCGGCGTCTCGGTGTCCGTCCCGGTCACGCCCGGGTAGAGGGCGCCGATGCTGCTCAGCACGACCTCGCTCTCGCCGAGCGCGGGGAGCACCTGGTCGATGTAGCGCAGGAACGTCCTGTTCGGCCCGATGACCAGCACACCGCGCTTGGCCAGGCGGTCGCGGTGGGTGTAGAGGAGGTACGCGGCGCGGTGCAGGGCCACCACGGTCTTGCCGGTGCCCGGGCCGCCCTGGACGACCAGCACGCCGCTCAGCTCGGAGCGGATCACCCGGTCCTGCTCGGCCTGGATGGTCGAGACGATGTCCCCCATCCGGCCGGTCCGGGCCGCGGTCAGCGAGGCGAGCAGGGCGCTCTCCCCGCTGAGGCCGGAGCCGTCCCGGCTCTCCAGGTCACCCATGGCGAAGGCGTCGTCGTCGAAGTCGACGACGGTCCGCCCCTTGGTCCGCAGGTGCCGTCGCCCCGTCACCCCGCCGGGCGCGGCCGGCGTCGCGCGGTAGAACGGCTCCGCGGCCGACGCCCGCCAGTCGGTGAGCAGCGGCTCGTGGTCGTCGTCCGCGAGGGCGATCCGGCCGATGTACTGCCGCTCGCCGTCGGCGGTGTCGAGCCGGCCGAAGCAGAGCCCGTACTCCGCGGCGTACAGCTCCGCCAGCCGGCGGGTGTGGTGGAGCTCCATGGTGTCGCGCTCCAGGCGGGACTGGAGCGTGCCGCCCTGCTCCTGGCGGTGGACCGCGCGCAGCCGGGCCGTCGCGAGTTCGCGCCGGCTCTCCAGCCGGTCGTAGAGCCGGCCGACGTAGGCGTTCTCCGCCCGCAGCTCCCGGGCCCGCCAGTCGTCGGAGGGCAGGGCGGCGCCCGGTCCCGCCCCGGTCCCGGCTCCGGCATCGACACCGGCGGGGCGTTCGGACGAGGACGACGACGTGGGGACCATGGCCAGCTCCATTGACTCAGAGGTCCTCGACCGACAGGGCGACCGAGGGTGGCGGCGCGAGGACCGCCGTGTGCGACACGGGAAGGCCCGGGGCCGGGGCCTGCGCTCGGCCGGCGGCCCGGGACGGGGACACTCAGGATAATGATCTTGGGAAACGGCGGACCCGGAATCCGGTGCCGCCGAGCGCCGCGGGGGCGCGAATCCGGGCCGCTGCGCCTCCATATCCGCAGGTCCCGGCCTCGGCGGACAATTCTGCGGTACGACGGGGGCCTTGCCGCAAGCCCCCCGGTGCGCTATAAGTTGGGAGTGGAAAGGAGTGGGTCGACCTCCTTCCCGTTCATCGTCCGCAGTGGTCGGACACCCCCGTACGAAGCGCGGTGAGCCCGCGTCCCGCCGTGCCCTCCGTTGCCGCCGCGCCGGTGCCGCGGCCATTCGGACGGGTCGGTCGGGGGCATGCCGGAGTCCCCGGAGCCTCTCACACTCCGCGGCGCGGGTGGGTGGCCCCGGCCTGCCGCCGGGCATCGCGGGCGGCCCCGGGCAGCGGCCGGTGCGGCGGAGCCCGGTACCAGAGACCTCCGCGCCCCGCCCATAGGTTGGCTCTATGAGGTCATAGCTCCGGACCCCCTACAGCAGTGCAGACTGCAGAGGTTTGCTACGAACGTCCGTCTGCCGCTCGCCCGTCCGGAGGAACGCCCGCCATGTCCCGCCCGATCCGCATCGCGATCGTCGGAGCCGGCCCCGCCGGCATCTACGCCGCAGACGCCCTGCTCAAGTCCGACGCCGCCCAGGCCCCGGGTGTCTCCATCGACCTGTTCGAGCGGATGCCCGCGCCGTTCGGCCTGATCCGCTACGGCGTCGCCCCCGACCACCCCCGGATCAAGGGCATCGTCACCGCGCTGCACCAGGTCCTGGAGAAGCCCGGCATACGCCTGTTCGGCAACGTCGACTACCCGAACGACCTCACCCTGGACGACCTGCACCGCTTCTACGACGCGGCGGTCTTCGCCACCGGTGCGACGGCCGACCGGGCACTCGACATCCCCGGTGTCGGCCTGGACGGCTCCTACGGCGCCGCCGACTTCGTCTCCTGGTACGACGGGCACCCCGACGTCCCCCGGACGTGGCCGCTGGAGGCCCGGAAGGTCGCCGTGCTCGGCGCGGGCAACGTGGCGCTCGACGTGGCCCGCATCCTCGCCAAGACCGCCGACGAACTGCTCTCCACCGAGATCCCGCCGAACGTCCACGCCGGCCTGACGGCCAACCAGGCGCTGGAGGTGCACGTCTTCGGCCGACGCGGCCCGGCCCAGGCCAAGTTCAGCCCCATGGAGCTGCGGGAGCTCGACCACTCCCCGACCATCGAGGTCGTCGTGGACCCCGAGGACATCGAGTACGACGACGGCTCGATCGCCGAGCGCCGCGCCAGCAAGCACGCCGACATGGTCGCCTCCACCATCGAGAACTGGGCCATCCGCGACGTCGGCGACCGCCCGCACCGCGTCCACCTGCACTTCTTCGAGTCGCCCGTCGAGGTGATCGGCGAGGACGGCCGGGTGAGCGGCCTGCGCACCGAGCGCACCGAACTCGACGGCACCGGCAATGTCCGGGGCACCGGCCGGTTCACCGACTGGGACGTCCAGGCCGTCTACCGCGCCATCGGCTACTACTCCGACGAACTGCCGAAGGTGCCCTTCGACCCGATCAGCGGCACCGTCCCCAACGAGGCCGGCCGCGTCCTGACCGCCGACGGCTCCCACCTCGCCGCCACCTACGTGACCGGCTGGATCAAGCGCGGCCCCGTCGGTCTGATCGGCCACACCAAGGGCGACGCCAACGAGACCGTCGCCTGCCTGCTGGCCGACCACGCCGCCGGCCGCCTCCCCGGCGCCGTCGCGCCCGAGCCCGACGCGGTGGTGGCCCACCTGCGCGGCCAGGGCGTCCGCTTCACCACCTGGGACGGCTGGAAGGAACTCGACGCGCACGAGCGCGCCCTCGGCGCGGCCGAGGGCCGCGACCGCGTCAAGGTCGTCGACCGCGAGGAGATGCTCCGCCACAGCGGCGCCTGACGCCCCGCCCGGGGCCGGCATGCCTCGGCGTGCCGGCCCCGGCGCACGTCCCTGCCCCCGGCGGACCGCTGGACTCGACGGCGGCGGGACCGCGGGCGGCTGCGGCGCCGCGCAAGCGTCGGCCTTCGGGCCGGGCGGCGGGACCCGGCACCCGGGTCAGCCGGTCGGGGTGGAGAGCGCGGCCGTGAAATGGGCGGGCAGGCTGCCGGCGGTGAGGGCGGCGGCCAGGTCCTTGGCCTCGTCCTCGGTGAAGGTGCCGCTGATCACGGCCGATCCGCCGGTGATCGCCTCGGCGACGTAGGGGGCCGAGAGGACCGTGCCGTCCACCGTGACGGCCATCTGGTTGGTGGGCTCCGGCTGCGGGGCGATCCTGCCGGTGAGGGCGGCGAAGGCGGTGCCGCCCTGCGGGGTGAAGTCCACCTGGACCTGCCAGCGGCCCACGGTCTGGCTGTCGAGCACTGCCGAGGCCTTCGCGACGTCGGTGCCCTGGAGGGCGGCCGGGGCCAGCGCGTACTTCATCACCACCGGGGCCGCCTTGGTGGCGGTGCCGCAGATCGCCACGGGAGAGCCCGGATCGACGGCGGCGGGGAGGGCGGCGGCCGGTGCGCCGCAGCTCAGCGCGGCGAACCCGGCGGCGAGTTCGGGCGGCACCGTGCCGGTCGGGGCGACCTCCGCCGCGCCGGGAGTCGTAGCAGCGCCCGCCGCCACGGCCAGGACCGGGCGGAAGTCCAGCGCGGCCCGGCGGCCGAGCGCCGCGAGGCGGTCCCCGGCGACCTGTCCGGCGACCGAGAGCCGCAGCGCGGCGGCCGCCGGCTCGACCCGGGCGTCCGGCAGGCCGCGCGCCTCGGCGCGCTTGCGCAGCAGTTCGGCCGCCTGCTTCAGCTGCCCCTCGTCCAACGGGTGGTCGGGGGTGTAGACGGCGACGGTCCGGCCGGTGGGTGTGGCGGTCGACGGGGCGGGCGGCGGACCGGGCCGGGAGTCGCCGCCGGAGGAGCACGCGGTGACGGCCGCCCCGGCGAGCAGGAGCGCGGCCGCCGAGAGGAACGCGCGGGGGCGGTGCCGGACCGTCGCGGAGGTGGTTGCCATGGCGTCAGTCTGCCAGCACGGCCGGCGCGCTGGGGGCGAACGGCCGGGCGGGCAAAGGGCGTTCCGCTCCGCCGTGCCCGACCACCGGTCGCGCCGGACCTCCGGGACCCCTGTCGGCCCCGGTCAGCCCGTGCGGTAGGAGAGCACGAAGTCGTCGAAGGCGTGCCGGCCGGGGCGGGCGGCCGCCTCATCCAGGGCGCGCCGGATGTCGTGGAGCTGGGCGACCGTCATCTGCAGCGGGGGCTCGTCGGGTTGGTAGGTGTACCGGATCGGGTAGTCCACCCCCGGCCGGTCGGTCATCTCGATGTGGCAGCCGAGCACGTGGCTGACCGGGTGGTCGGCGGCGAAGGCGATCAGCCGGTCGATCGTCGCGACGTAGGCGTCCCAGTCGGCGATGTAGAGCCGCCCCGGGTAGACGGTGTCGCCGGTGAGCAGGAAGCCGGTGAACGGGTCGTAGTAGGTGATGGCGGCCTCGTGGTGGCCGGGACTGGTCAGACAGGTCAGCGTCCGCCCGCCGAGGTCGAGCCGGGCCGGGAGGCCGGGATCGTCGCCCAGCCCGAGGAACGCCCGGACGGTGTCGGCGGCCGCGTCCACCACGACGGTGTCGGGCCGGTCGGCGAACTGCGCGTCCCCCGCCACGTGGTCGCCGTGGCCGTGACTGTGCAGGACGAGCAGCCGGTAGCCGGTGCGGGGGTGGCGGGCGAGCCACCGCGCGACCAGCTCGTCGACCACGCGGCGGAGCGGGAAGAGCTCGGGGGACGCGGTGGCGCCGGTGTCGATCAGTACCGCCCGCTCGCTGCCGAAGAGCAGGAAGAGGAACGGCGCCTCGTAGTTCACGGCCATGTTCTGCCGCAGGATCACGGTGTGCTCGTCGTAGTGGTGGACCTGGAGCTCCGGGTCGGTGTTGTGCTTCGCCGACTCCGAGCCGTGGATCCAGCGCACGTCCAGGGAGCGCCCGGCGGCGTGCTCGGCCAGGTTCGAGAAGTCGATCGGGGCCGGAGAGCCGACCGGGGCCGGGGGGCCGGCCGGGTCCGTGCAGGCGGTCGGGTGCGGGCCGGAGGTCATGCGGTCTCCCGTCGGTGTCGTTCGCACCGGCCGGGTGCGTCACCCGCCCCCGTCCGGCGTCGGCTCGACCGGGAGCCGCCCTCGCGAACCTAGCAGCCGCCCCCGGCCCCGGGAGCCGGGCGGGCCCGGTCAGAAATCGTCGGCGCCGTTGCGCAGCTCGTACGTCCAGTAGCCGGTGGCCCAGGCCGCCGGGTCGACGGCGATGCCGCCGTTGCCGGGGGCCTTGACGGTGGCCGGGCCGCTGCCGCCGTCGAGGGCGACGGAGAAGGCGGTCACCGGCTCGTTGTTCTCGTGCACGCCGCCGTCGGACAGCTTCACGAGGGCGTAGGCCGGGGCACCGGTGGTGAGGACGACGGGCGCGGCGGGCCTGCTCTTGGCCACGGCGGGTACGTTCTCGCGGTGGCTCTCCAGGAACCGGATCCGGGGGTACTCGCTGAGCCGGCAGCTGTGGCCGGAGGTGTTCTTCGCGGTCAGGACGAGGTGCGTGTAGGGCGGGCCGTCCTGGAGGGCGGCGCTGATGGCGACATCCTTGACGGCGCAGAGCGGCGCGGACGCCGCCGCCGGATCGGCGGGTGCCTGCGTGGCACCGGTCGGCCGCGCGGAGGGGGTGCTCGTCCCGGCGCCGGCGCCGGCCTTGGCGCCGGAGGGGGCGGCGGTGTTCGGCGCGGCGCCGGCAGCGGTACCGGCGGAGGTGGTGGCCCCGGTGGCGGCGGGCGTGGACTGCGCGGCCGTCGTGGGAGCCGGTGCGGCGGCGGAGGCGGTCCCGCCGGGGTTCCCGCCGCAGGCGGTGAGGACGAGGGCGAGCGCGGCGGTGCCCGTCGCGGCCAGGGCGGTGGTGCGTCGGCGGTGAGTGGTGCGCACGGGAGGCCCCCGGTGTCTGTGGTGCGGTGCGGAACCCGGTCTGCCGGGTCTGGGCTCGACCTTGGCCCGGGGGCCGTTCCGGCCGCCAGGGCCTGCCGCTGATTCGGGACGCTGGAACGTTCTTCGGCCTCTGACCTGCGCGAACGCGGCGGCCTGGAACGGCCGCGCGGAACGGCCGGGTCGGGCGGAGCGGCTCGGGCGGGGTGGGGGAGGATCGGCGTCGGCCGGGAGAAATACCCCCTCGGGTATATTCGGGAGGGCGGCCGGTCGGGCCGCCCCGAAGAAGAAGGAGGGCGTCATGTGTCGACGCGTCGTCTGTCGGTCCTGCGGAAAGCCGGGCTACGCCGGGTGCGGCATGCACGTGGACCAGGTGCTGGCCGGGGTGCCCCGGGCCGACCGCTGCGCATGCGGGAAGGACGGCGGCCGGGCCGCCGGAGGCTGGCTGGGCAAGCTGTTCGGCCGCCGCTGACCGGCCCGGCGGGGCGCGGCCGAAGGGGCGAGGCTCGGCCGCGACCGGTGGGGCCGTGGGGTGCGGTGAGGAGTCGCGGTCAGGGGGTGCGGAGCGGGAGGGTGCGGAGGTGGCCGCCGAGGGTCCCGTCGTCGGTGCCGAGCACGGTGTCGGTGGTGCCGGGCAGGCACTCCACGCCCCGACCTTGCGCCCCGGGAAGGCCGCCAGGACGGTCGGGGCGGGCGTCGCCGCGCTCCTCGCCGGGTAGGGGATCCCGGGGGTGAGTCCATGCGGGGTGCGGCGGGGGCGTCGTTCGTGGTGGTGTCGGGGATCTGCTGGCTGGTGCCCGCGGTGCTGAGCGCCTGGGGGATCCTCGAACTGCGGGACCACGGCCCGGCGCTGGTGGCCGCGGGCTGCTTCGCGGCGGTCGTGCTGGGCTGCGTGGCCGCCGTGGTCCGGTTGGCCAAGGGGAACGCGGAGCGGACGGCGGCCGCCCTGTTCGGCCTGCTGGCCTCCTGGATCGGCCTCCTCGTCTGCGGGTTCGGCATGCAGGAGCAGCAGCTGCTGCACGACCGGGGGGTCACCTCCGAGGCCGAAGTGGTCCGGACGGTCGCCGGCTCGGACCCGATGGCCGGTCAGGGGCCGTCCGTGACCGGGGCCGACGTGCGGCTGGCCGACGGGACCGAGGTCACCGGCATCGGGACCGGGGGCAGGCGCGTCGCGCTCGGTGACCGGCTCCAGGTGACCGTGGACCCGCGAGGCACCGTCGACCCCCGCCTCGGCCCGCGCCCCGATCCGGCGGACCGCACGGTGGCCGTCGTCCTGCTGGTCGTGATGGCCGGGCTCGCCCTCTTCGGGGGTGCCTCGATGGCCGACGAGCTCTGAGCCGACGCGCTCCGGGCCGACGCGCTCCGGGCCGACGCGCTCCGGGCCGACGCGCTCTGAGCCGACCGGGTCGGCCCGGGGGGATCGGCGGAATCAGCGGGGGGCCGGCCCGATCTCGGTCGACCCGCCGGCGCACGGGGGAGCGGCGCGCCGGCACTCCCGGGGCGGGCAGTCCGCGACGGGTGCGGCGGCCGGCTCGTGGCGGGTGAGCAGGGACCAGAGCACCCAGCCGGTGACCCCGGTGCGGGTGACCGCGACCTGGCCCCAGCGGGTGCCGAGCGGGGAGGTCCAGGTGTCCAGGACCTCGACCCGGTCGCCGCAGTGCGTCAGGCCGAGCACCGTGTCGTTGACCGAGTGGTCGCGGCGGACGTTGGCGGCGCCCGCCGCGACCTCCCAGCCGGTGCGGCCGTTCTCGGGCGGCCGGGGCACGGGGTCCGCGTCGGCCGGCCGGTCGCCGCCGGCGGCCACCGCCGGGAGGACCAGGATCGTCAGGGACAGGACCGCCGAAGCGGTCCGTCCGATCAGGCGCACCGGGACCTCGGTGGATCGGTCTGTGTGGGCATGTACGGCAGAACGAGCCGGCGATGCGTGTGCGGACCGTTTCCGCCGCGCGCCACCCGGACGGCGGCTGCCGACTCGGTCGATCGGGTGGCGTCCCGTGTCCCGGCCCGGCGGGAGTCCGGGGGTCCGGGAGGGCAGGCCCGGTGGGCCGGGGCGCCGGGGGCCGGTCAGCCCCGCGGTCGCCGGCCGACCCGCAGGGCCCACAGGATCAGCGGCACCTGGAGCGGCAGCCGGGCCACGGCGAGGGCCGGCAGCGGGGCCGGCCGGTGCCGCCAGTCGTAGGCCATCTTCACGTTGGCCGGGAACACGGCGGCGAAGAGGCCCGCCGCGGCCAGGGCGCCGACCCGCCGGGTGCGCGGTACGGCGACCGCCGCGCCGATGGCGAGTTCGGCGACGCCGCTCGCGTACGTCCAGCCCCGCCGGCTGCCCGGGAGCCGCTTGGGCACGATCGCCTCGAACGGGCGGGGCGCGGCGAAGTGCAGCACCCCGGCGCCGAGCAGCAGACCGCTCAGGAGCCGGGTGGAGAGTCTCGATCGCTTCACGGTCACTCCTCGGACGATGTGGTGCCCCGGACGCGGTCGGCGGGGCGTGCCGGGGGCCGCGCCCGGCCATGGTTACCGAACAGTAGCGTCCCGTCGTCCGGGCGGGAAGGCGTCCCCGGGACCGCCGGTGTGCCACGCGCCGTCCGGGAGGAGGGTCATTGACAGGCGGTGCCGTGGCTCGGTGTAATCCGGAGCGCAGGATGACGGGCGGTGCTGGTTCGGCCACCTGCCGGGCCCTCGGGGAAGGCGGGACGTCGTGGACGCGGACACCGGAGCGGCCCCGGCCGGGGAGTCGGCGATCGACGCGCTGTACGCCCGGGACCGGGCCTGCCACGCGCTGGGCATCACCCTCGACGAGGTGTCCGCCGGACGGGCGCTGATGCGCATGCGGGTCGGCCCGGACATGGTGAACGGCCACGGGACGGCGCACGGCGGCTTCCTGTTCCTGTTCGCCGACGCGGCGTTCTCCTACGCGTGCAACAGCCACGGCCCGGTGACCGTGGCCCAGGCCGCGCAGGTGACCTTCCTGGCCCCGGCCGAGGCCGGCGACGAGCTGGTCGCGGAGGCGGTGGAGCGGGCCCGCGCCGGGCGGCAGGGGATCTACGACGTGACCGTCCGGCAGGCGACGGGCAAGGTCGTCGCGGAGTTCCGCGGGCAGAGCGTCGTCATCGCCGGCCGGCCGCCGGCGGGCTGACCGGCCCGCCCGGCGGCCCACCAGCGACAGACCGGCGGCCCCGCCCGCGGCGCTCAGTCCCGCGGCCGCCCGTGCTGCTCAGTCCCGGGGCCGCTCGTCCACCACCTGACGGAGCTTGCCCGTCCGGGGGTTGGTCGCCAGCTCGGCGCGGGGCACCCACTCGACGGCGAGGTGGTGGATCGCGCCGGACGCCACCTCGGCCGGGTAGAGCGGCACGGCCGCGTACACGGCCGCGACCAGCCGTTCGCCGAGCCCGCCCGGCGCCGCCGGCGGCGGCCCGGTGTACCCGAGGCGCAGCACGAGGCCGTCCCGGCCGTCCCAGCGGCGCTGCACCAGCTGCAGGCCCGAGATGACCCGGTCGGGGTCGGCGGCGAGCAGCACCGCGCGGATCTCCTCGGTCGGCAGGGCCACCGTGCCCACCCGGGCGCCCTCGTTCGACCGGCCGACCAGCCGGAACGTCCCGCGCTCCGGGTCGACCCACTCGGCGCGGTCCCCGGTCGGGTACCGGAGGATCGGCATCAGGGTGCGGAACAGATTGGTGACCACGACCCGGCCGGGCACGCCCGCGGCCGTGACCGGCTCGCCGGTCACCTCGTCGACCAGCTCCACCACCGTGCGGTCCGGGAAGGCCTCGTGGACGCGGACGTCGTCGCCCGGCACCGGCGCGCCGACCAGGCCGGCGTCGTTCGAGGCGTAGCCGACCGAGGAGACGGCCGCCTTCGGGAAGGCCTGGGACAGGATCGGCCGCAGGTCGGCGAAGAGCAGGTCGCCGCCGAAGAGCAGCAGTTCCACGGAGTCGGCGCTGCGCCCGCGCCGGACCAGGCACTCGGCCACCGCGCTGAGCTTCATCGGCTCGCCCGCGAGGACGTGCACGCCGAAGCCGGTGATCAGGTCGACCACGTAGTCGTCCGGCGCGGCGCAGCCGACCGGCAGGCGGACGTTCTCCACCGGCGCGTGGTGCAGCGCGTTCTCGATGTAGAGGAAGCCGCCGTAGAGTTCGCCCGCGCAGAACAGGTTGGCCACCCGGTGGCCGGGTTTCAGACCGGCCCGGACCATGCCCGCGCCGAAGGCGGTGACGGAGTCGGCGTGCTCGGTGCGCGACCAGGGGGAGAACTTCGGGACGCCGGTGGTGCCCCCGG
The DNA here is from genome assembly GCF_055561235.1 of Kitasatospora sp. NPDC022856. Taxonomy (NCBI): domain Bacteria; kingdom Bacillati; phylum Actinomycetota; class Actinomycetes; order Kitasatosporales; family Streptomycetaceae; genus Kitasatospora; species Kitasatospora sp. NPDC022856. The sequence goes on from NZ_JBVHHE010000054.1 coordinate 19,103, forward strand.
TCTTGTAGACGCCGGCGTCGGTGAGCGGGCCGGTCAGCAGCCGGTTGTCCGGCCAGGTGTTGGCGGCCCAGAACGCGGTCTGGTCGATGAGGGGAAGTTCGGTGAGGTGCGAGATCGTCCGGGGGACGTCGCGGTACGCCTCCGCGTAGAACGGCGAGTGGCCGCGGGCGAAGTCGACCAGCTCCTGAAGCGGTTTCGCGGGCACTGCTCCTCCTGTCGATCGGTGGTCCGGAAAGATGCTGATGGGCCGTCAATTCGTTATCGGGCCGGGAGGTGCGGGTGCCCGATCCAGCTGTGGGCGAGGCGCTGCACGGTCGAGCCGTCCCGGTCGGCGAGCTTGTGGTCCAGGTGGGCGGCGGACCACGCGTTGGTGGGGACGCGGAAGGCCGGACGCTCGGCGAGCAGGGTCCGGACGACCACCTCGGCCACCTCCCGGGCGGGCTGGCCGGCGGCCTCCCAGCCCTGGGCGCCGAGCCGGTCGAGGTAGTCGGCGAAGGTGCCCGCGTACGGGCCGGAGGCGGCGAGCAGGGTCGAGCGGTCGATGCCCGGGAACACGCCGAACGCGGTGTCCGGGACGAAGCCCGGTACGACCACTGACACCCGCACACCGTGCGCCGCGGCGACCGGGGCCAGGCTCTCCATGAACCCCTCGACGGCGAACTTCGCCGCGCAGTAGGCCTCGTTGAACGGCTGGCCGACGACGCCGTGCACGCTGCCGATCGTGACCAGGCGTCCGCGGGCGGCCCGCAGCAGCGGCATCGCGGCCCGGCTGACCGCGACGACGCCGAAGAAGTTCACCTCCAGGTTGGCCCGCAGCGCGGCAGTGGTCGACATCTCCAGGGTGGGATCGGAGTTGGAGACACCGGCGTTGTTGACCACCGCGTCCAGCCGGCCGTACGCCCCCCGCACCTCGTCGAGGCAGGTGGTCACGGAGTCGGCGTCGGTCACGTCGAGGCGGCGGACGTCCACCGCGACGTCGGCGCGGTCGGCGGCCGTGCGCAGGGCGTCGGCCCGGCCGGGCTCGCGTACGGTCGCGACCGTGCGGAATCCGGCCCCGGCCGCGGTGACGGCGGTGGCCAGCCCGATGCCCGAGGACGCCCCGGTGACCAGCAGGACACCCCGGTCCGGCGTCATGAGGTCTGCTCCGCCGGGGCGGGCGGGGCGGCCGGGGCGGGCGGGGCGGCGGTGGCCGGTCCGGCGTCGGCGGGCGGCTCCTGCGCCCCTTCCCGCTCGGTCGCGTCGAGCAGCGGCTGGATGCCGAGTGCCGGCAGGAAGGAGAGCGCCGCCAGCAGGGTGCCGCCGGCCATCACCGTCCGGGCCGCGTCCAGGATCCCCAGCGGACCGGTCAGCAGCGAGACGGCCAGCCCGCCGGCCAGGGCGGCGAGCGGGATCACCCCCCAGGTGACGGTCCGGAAGGCGGCGTGCATCACCCCCTGGTGCCGCGCCGACATCCGGGACTGCCGGGTGGGGGCGCTGCAGACGTTGATGCAGGACATGAAGAAGCCGTAGCAGCCCATCGTCACGGCGATCACCGGTCCGGCCGGCAGCGCGGGCGCGGCGAGCACCCCGAGGCCGACCAGGCAGTGCAGCAGCAGCGACCAGGCCAGCGTGCGCCCCAGGCCGAGGCGTTCACTGATCCTCGGGGCGACCACCGCGCCGGCCAGCGCGCCCACCGCGGCGACCGACATGGCCGCGCCGAAGACGCCGACCGAGACGTCGAGGCCCCGGTAGGCGAGCACGGGCAGCACCGTGACGAAGATCGGCCCGCCGCAGTTGAGGGTCACCGCGGCCGCCACCACCCGGCGCAGCACCGGGTCGGCCCGGTTGAGCCGGAAGCCCGCCGTCAGCCGTTCCCGCACGGAGCCGGTGGCGACCGTCCGTTCGCCCCAGGCCGGCATCCGGCGGAAGCAGGCGGCGGAGACCAGGTAGCTGGCCGCGTCGACGAGCAGGGCGGCGACGCCCAGCGCGCTGTAGAGGCCGGCCGCGATCGAGGGCCCGGCCACCTCCGACACCGAGCCGCTGCCCTCCAGTCTGGAGTAGGCGCGGACGAGTTGGTCCTTCGGCGCGACGGCGGGGACGGCGACGAGGTAGCCGACGTTGAAGAAGATCGTCGCGCCGCTGATCACCGCCACGCAGCCCACCAGCAGTGGCGTGGAGAGCGCGTCCAGCCAGTACGCCAGCGGGACGGCCGCGACGGCGACCAGTCGGACGAGGTCGCAGACCAGCATCGTCCGGCGTTTGTCCCAGCGGTCGACCAGCACGCCGGCGACCGGGCCGAGCAGCGGGATGCCCAGGTACTGGGCCATCGCCACGACGCCGACCTGGAGGGCGCTCGCGTGCAGCACGAAGATCATCAGGGTCGGGACGACGAACACGGTGACCCGGTCGCCGACCGTGCTGACCGTCTGGCCGGCCCAGAACAGGTTGAACCCGCGCCCGAGCGAGACGGGCCTGCGCCGCTTCACGGGCTCTTCCGGCTTCACGGACCCTCCCGGTTGCACGAGCCCTTCCGGCTTCACGGGTTTCCGCGGCTTCACGAGCCCTCCCGGACGACGAGGCCGGCCGTCTTGCCCGTCCGGCCGTTGCTGACCAGCTCCTCCACCCGGCGCACTCGGAAGGACTCCGGATCGTGCTGGAAGGCGGTGCTGAGCGTGAAGGTCGCGGACAGCACGGCCCTGCGCAGCCGCTCGGTGTCGGGCGGTCCGCCCGGGCCGGCGAGCAGCAGCAGCTCGACCGTGGCGGCCCGGCCGTGCTCCTCGGTGACCACCACCTGGGCCCGGGACACCCCCGGCTCCCGCTCCGCCCGTGCGATGACCTCGTCCACGTGCAGTCCCAGCCCGCGGACCTGCACCACGCTGTCCCGGCGGCCCAGGACCCGCATCGCGGAGCCCGGCCGGCCGCACGGACAGGCCAGCAGCGTCCCCGCGTCGCCGGTGCGGTAGCGCAGCACCGGGTTGAGCACCGTCGGGTCGAGCGTGGTGAAGTCCAGCAGCTCCGCCGCGCCGACGTGCACCAGCTGCTCGGGCAGCGGGTGGAAGGTGTCGGCCGGACAGTCCGGGGTGTTGGTCCCGACCACCCAGGTCTCCGTACTGCCGAACATGCCCCACCGGCGCGCCCGCGGGGCGACCGCGGCCAGGTCCGCCTCCAGCTGCGGCTGCCACGCCTCGCCGAGCCAGAGCACCTTGCGCAGCGCCGGCAACTCCAGCCCGGCGTCCCGCGCGCGGGCGAACCAGAGCCGGAGCACGCTGGGTGTCCCGCCGATCGCGGTGACCCGGGCGGTCGCGAAGAACCGCAGCCAGTCGGCGTACTCGTCGGTGGCGACCGAGCCCACCGCGAGGATCCGGCACCCGGCGAGGTCGGCCAGCGCGGCGGCGAGGAAGTGCGCGCCCCACATCCGGCCGGCGCCCCAGGCGTTGACGAAGACGTCGTCGCGCTCCAGCGGCCGCCACCGCGCGTGCACCCCGGCCATGTAGAAGCCGGTGGGGGCGTGGCCGACCTTGGGCGCTCCGGTGCTGCCGCCGCTCTGGAAGAGCCAGGTCGCCCCGGCGCCCGGGGCGGCCCGGGGTTCGAGGTGCGCGAGGGCGGCGTTCAGGCCGTCCTTGTCCAGCGGCGGCAGCGCGGCGAGCCCGTCGAGCGTGCGCGGGGCGGCGCAGTCCGCGTAGCGTTGCGTCAACTCCGGTACGCCGCACAGACGTTCGAGGGTGCGCCGGGCGACGTGCAGCCGCGGCTCGGCCGCGTCCGGGGGGAGTGAGAACAGCTCGGTCATCGCGTCCGAGTCTCCGTTTCCGAGGTGGGCGTGGCCGGTTCGCCGCCGCGGCCGGCCAGCCAGGCGGCGTGGGCGTTCCGGTAGGCGGTGAACCGGGCGCGGGTGATGTCCCGTTGCAGGGTGCGCTGCGGGTCGTCCAGGTCCGGGGCGATCACCCCGTCCGGTTCGAGTTCGGAGAACCAGTACCGTTCCCCGTCGAAGAGGAAGTCGACGCAGAAGAACGGCATCGGCAGCCGCTCGGCGAAGTAGGCGGTGGCTGCGGCGAGTTCGGCCGGGACGGCCGGGAACTCCATGGCGCCGCCCCGGCTGGCGTTGGCCACCGGCGAGCCCGGCTCCGGGATCCGCTTCATCACGGCGTACGGCTCGCCGTCGACCACGTACACCCGGTAGTCGACCGTCCCGTCGCCGAGGTAGGGCTGGACCACGAGCGTGGTGTCCCCGCCCTGCGCCAGGCTGGCCAGGCCCCGGAGGTCCTCGGCGCTGCGGGCCAGGTTGATCCCGCCACCACCGCACCAGCCGGCCGGCTTCACGATGGCCGGGTAGGTCATACCGCCCAGCGCCACCTCGTACTGGTGCTTGGCGATGTCGCGGCCGGTGCCGATCCGCACGGTCGGGACCGGGGGGACGGGGGAATCGGCGAGGTGCAGCAGGGTGGCCAGCTTGTCGTTGCCGATGAGCGACATCAGCGGGGGGAACGGCAGGTAGAACCCGGCCTGTTCGAGCACGGCGTAGAGCGCGTACTGGTTGAAGACGTCCATCGACTGGTACGGCAGCGAGTAGAGGGCGGTGACGAAGAGGGTGTCCTGTGGTGAGACCGCCTCGTCGTCCACGTAGACCACCGGCCGCCCGCGTACGGTGCCGTCGACGGTGACCGCGTCGGGGGCGTGCCTGGTCCAGCTCATCCCCAGGCTCTCGGCGACCTCCGCGTAGAGGTCCCAGAAGAAGGGGTGCCAGGTCGCCGCCATCCTGGTCGACTCCCGGTCGGGGAAGATCCAGCACATCCGGCGCAGCGGCCCGGCGCCGGGCGCGGTGGGGGGTGGGGTCACGGCGTGTCCTTCCGAGGGGGTGCGGACGAGGGGGCGCCGGGCTGCTCGGACCACCAGCGGCGGCCCGGCTCCGGGAGGGTGTCCACCGGGTCGTAGTACAGGTGGCGCCGGTCGAGCACGGCGTCGAGGTCGGTGCTCTCGCGGGCCTCCGGCGCGGTGCGGTAGTCCTTCGTCCAGGAGGAGATGCCGCGTTCGCGGTCGTAGGCGACCGCCTGGTGCACCCAGCGCTTGCCGAGCTGGGGGACGTCGCAGACGATCCGCGGGGTGGCGTAGCCGGGCAGGTAGCCCATGATCGCCTCCTGGAGCCGCTGGGCCCGGTGCACCGGAGTGCGCCAGTGCTCGGCGCCCGGGATCATGTCGCAGAGGTAGAAGTAGTAGGGGAGGATGTTCGCCTCGCCCTGGAGGGCGAAGCAGAGGTCCAGCAGGTCCTCGGGGGTGGCGTTGACCCCGCGCATCAGCACGCCCTGGTTGCGCACGTCCCGCACGCCCGCGTCCAGCAGCGCCCGGGCCGCCTCGGCGACCAGCGGCGTCACCGACTGCACGTGGTTGGCGTGGGTGTGCACGGCGAGGCTGACCGACCGGCGGGCCGCGACGGCGGCCACCCGGCCCAGCCCCTCGACGATCCGCGGCTGGAGCCAGTGCTGCGGCAGGCCGACCACCGCCTTGCTGGCCAGCCGGATGTCGCGCACCGACTCCAGCTCCAGCAGCCGCAGCAGGAACGTCTCCAACTGCGGCCAGGGCACGTTGGCGAGGTCCCCGCCGGAGACCACCACGTCGCGCACCGACGGGGTGCGCTTGAGGTGGTCGAGGATCTGCTCCTGCCGGTCCACCGGCCGCAGCGCCAGCCTGGTCTTGGTGACCTGGGGGGTGGAGTTGCCGACCAGGTCCATCCGGGTGCAGTGCCCGCAGTACTGCGGGCAGGTGGCGGTCAGTTCGGCCAGCACCTTGGTGGGGTAGCGGTGGGTGAGCCCCTCCACCACCCACATCTCGGCCTCGTGCAGGGAGTCGCGTTCGGCCTTGGGGTGGCTCGGCCAGCGCGGGTGGCGGTCCGCGCGGACGGGCAGCATGTAGCGGCGGACCGGATCGGCCAGGAAGGCCTCGGTGAACGCCTGCGGCACGGTCGGTGCGTGCGGCGCCATGGTGTTCAGCATCTGCGGCGGCAGCAGCATCGACATGGTGGCGAACCCGGCCTGGTCGGCGGCGAGTTCGTCGTAGAAGCGGTCGGTGAGCAGCGCTCCGACGACGCCCCGCAGCTGCCGGGCGCTGCGCACGCAGTGCGCCCGCTGCCACTGGGCGTCCCGCCACTGCGCCGCGGTGACGTGGCGCCAGCCCGGCAGCCGGCGCCAGTCCGGCTCGGCCAGCGCGGTCCGGACGTACTGGTAGGGCTGCCGAGTGGGTTGGCGGTCCATCGGGCGCTACTGGCCGGTGAAGCGGGTGGCGAAGCGGGTCCGCAGTTCGCGCTTGAGCACCTTGCCGGTCGGCCCGAGCGGGAAGTCCTCCGGTGTCCGGGCGATGCTCACCGCGGCGAGCGTGGCCAGTCCGGCGCCGGCGAGCGCCTTGTTGGCGGCCTCCTGGACCTCCTCGGCGGTCGCCGCTGCGGCCTCGGTCTGCAACCGGACGACGCCGAGCGGCCGTTGGCCCTCGCCCGGCGCCCCGGGCACGCCGATCACCGAGCAGTCCTGGACGAGCTCGCCGCAGTCGGCCAGCAGCACCTCCTCGATCGGCAGGCTGTAGACCGGGCCGGCCGCGGTGTCGATGACGTCCACCGTCCGGTCGAGGTGGTAGAAGTTGCCCTCGGCGTCGCGGCGCGCCACGTCGCCGGTGAGCCAGTGGCCGGCCAGCTCGAAGCTCGCGGTGAGCCGGGGGTCGTTCCAGTACCCCGGGGTCCGCGAGGGGGAGACGACACCGAGCAACCCGACCGTGCCGTCCGGGAGTTCCTCGCCGTCCTCGCTGAGGATCGAGGCCCGCCGGACGACCTCCAGCGGCTTGCCGACGCAGCGGTCGTCGCGGGCGCTCTCCGGTGTGGTCACCTGGCCGAACAGCGCCATGCCCATCTCGGACGAGCCCAGGCCGTCGATGAACTGCGAACCGGGCAGGTCGGGTTGTTCGGCCCGCTGCCGGGGCAGCAGCCACGGCCGGATCAGCCCGGCCGGCCGCCGCCCGAGCCGCACCAGCCGCCGGATGTGCCCGTAGTGCGCGCTGTCCCCGGTGTTGAACCAGGAGTGCACCTCGGCCGCGCCCCTGGTGGGCGGTTCGCCGGTGGCCAGCTCGACGAAGGTGCGCGGGAAGGAGGCGACCATGGTGGGCCGGAAGGCCTCCATCACCGGCTCCACGACCGCCCGCCGCCAGTCGGACATCACCACGGTCGGCAGACCGAGCAGGGTGGCGGTGAGGAAGTAGCTGAGGCCGCCCGCGTGGGTGTGCGGCATCATCGACATCAGCCGGTCGTACGGCTCCGCGGGGAAGCGCACCATCCGCGGCTGCTTGCCGTCCCAGAACTGACGGTGCGCCAGCATCGTGGACTTCGGCGTGCCGGTGGTGCCCGAGGAGTGGATCAGGGCGACCACGTCGGCGTCGGCGTGCCGGTACGGGTAGACCTCGGGGAGCCGGGCCGCGCCGGCGTCGAAGGCCCGGATCTCGGCGGCCGGCACGATGAACCGGGGGCGGCGGTTCGGGGCCTCGCGGTAGGCCGAGGCGAGGCGGGTGGGATCGTCCGCCACGATGCCGACCACGCCCACGTGGTCGAGGTAGCGGACCATGACGTCGTGCCGCATGGCGTCGTTGACCAGGGCGGGGACGGCGCCGAGGGCGGTCAGCGCGAGGAAGTGCAGCAGTGGTTCCAGGCCCTCGCCGACGACGATGCCGACCGGCTCGCCGGGGCGCACGCCGTTGGCCCAGTACCAGCTGGCGTAGCAGTCGCGCAGGGCGGCGAGGTCGAGCAGGCTGTGGCCGCGCAGGACGACCGCGCCGCGGTGGTCGGTGTGGTGGCTGTAGGCGAACGGGACCGCGCGGTTCGGGTTGACCGCGAGGGCGTGGTCCAGGAAGTTGCCCGCGCCGAGGGCGGGTTCGGTCATCAGCCGTTCCCGGGCGGCGAGGGGCGCGAGGGGACTCCGGTCGCTCATGGCGGTCTCCTGGGGGGAGTGGCCCGGCGGGGTCCTTGTGGAACCGGGCCGGGCGACGGTGGGGGGCCGGCCCGCGCTGCGGCGTGGACCGGTTGGTGCGGGCGTGCGGGCGTGCGGGCGTGCGGGTACGACTGGGCGCCGGGTGGCGGTGCCCCGGGGCGGGGACGGCTGCCGGTGCGCCTTCGTGAACGGCCCGGCCGGGGCGGGGCCGCGGTGGGTGCCGGGCTGGGCACCCGGCTGGGTGCCGGGGTCAGTCCCGGGCGAGGATCTCGGCGACGACCCGGTGGCCGGAGCGGACGGCGCCCTCCATCAGCCCGAAGTACTCGGTGCTGGTCTCGGTGCCGGCCCAGTGCACCCGCCCGTGCGGTGCGGTCAGCGTCGGCCCGTACCGGAGCCAGTCGCCGGGCCCCCGCAGCGCCGCGTAGCAGCCCTGGCTGTACGGCTCGTCGACCCAGTCGGTGATGTGCAGGCCGGTCGGCGGCGGGAGCATCGGGAAGATCCGGGCGGCCTGCTCCACCACGGCCGCGCGCTGCCGCCGCGGGCTCAGCGCGCCGAACCGCCGGGCCTCGGCCCCGGTGACGAAGCCGGTCAGGACGCCGACCCCGCCGTCGGCCGGTGAGTCGTCCACCGTCGACAGCAGCGGGCCCTCGGCGTTGACCGACCAGCCGGAGAGGCCGTGCGCGCGCCAGAGCGGCGCGGGGTAGACCAGGGTCGCCTTCACGGCGCAGCCCCGCGCCGTCCGGTCGCCCGCCCGGGGCACCGCCGGCGCCGGCCGGTGCTCGACGGCGTCGGCGAGCAGCGGCGGCAGCGCCAGCACCGCGACATCCGCCCGGTGGGCGCCGGCCGTCGCGTGGACGGTGACCCCGGCGTCGTCCTGGTGGACCGCGCGGACGGCCTCGCCGAGCCGGACCCGGCTGCCCAGCCGGCCGGCCAGCCGCTCGCACACCTGGTGGGCGCCGCCGGTGATCCGGTCCTGCTGGGCGCCGCCCTCGAAGGCGTTGAGGTAGCGGACGCCACCGCCCGAGCGGAGGTAGAACGCCATGTGCAGCACCGAGACGTCAGCCGGGTCGGCGGCCATCATCTCGCCGAGGAACAGCGGGAAGAAGAGCCGGGCGTCCGGGTGGGTCAGCCGCCGGTCGGCCCATTCGGCGGCGGTGAGGGTGTCCAGCCGCTCGGCGTCGGGAGTGAGCCACGGCGCGTCGGGGCGGACGGCCGCGGTGAGTTCGTCCAGCAGGTCGAAGAGGTCGCCGAGTGCCACGGCGTTGAGCGGCGGGAACCGGCCGTCCCGGGTGGTGCCCTCGGGGCCGAGGACGAACCGGCTGGCGCCCCGCATCGTGGTCGGCGTGGTGTCCAGGCCCAGTTCCTTGACCAGGGCGAGGAGTTCGGTGTGCCGCTCGCCCAGGTAGGCGGCTCCGGCGTCGACCTGGCAGCCGGGCGCGACCGGCAGGCCGCGGGTGCGCCCGCCGACCCGGGTGCGGGCCTCCAGCACGGTGACGTGGATGCCCCGGGCCGCCAGCCCGGTGGCGGCGGTGAGGCCGGCGAGCCCGGCGCCGACCACGACGGCGGTCCTGACCCGGCCGGGCTCCCGAGGTGTGGGTGCCGCCGCGGCGTCGTCGGGGTCGGTCATCTGCCGGCCGCGATCTTCTCGGCGAGCGCCCGGGGCGTCGGCGCGAGCAGGAAGTCGTCGAAGGACAGCTCCACGCCGTGGTCGCGGGCGATCGCGCTGAGCACCCGGGTGGCGATCAGCGAGTCGCCGCCGAGCTGGAAGAAGTCGGAGTCGGCCGCGACCTCGGGTGTCTCCAGCACCCGGCGGAAGAGGGCCACCAGGCCGTCGACCCCGGCGGCGGAACGCTCCGCGGCGGCTGCCGGTATGCCGTGGACGGCGGTGGAGAGGGTGGTGTCAACGTTCATCGAAGGTCTCCTTTGACCTGTTCGGGGGCCGCGTACCGCCGGTGCGAGCCGGCCCGGTCGACCTTTCCGCTCGTGGTGCGCACCAGTTCGGGCACCACGGTGATCCGGCTGGGCACGAGATGGCCGGGGACCTCCGCGCGCAGGTACGCCAGGACGTCGGCGTCCAGCGTTCCTCCCGTCGCGTCCGCCCGCGCCACCACATAGGCGACCAGGGCGGACCGGCCGGCGAGCGTCGCCGCGGCCACCGCCACCGCGTGCACCCCGGGGTGGCCCGCGATGTGCGCCTCCACCTCCGCCGGGTCCACCCGGATGCCCCGGACCTTGACCTCGCCGTCCAGCCGGCCGCGGTGGGTGAGGAGGCCGTCCGGGGACCCGCTCACGAGATCGCCGGTGCGGAAGCAGCGGACGCCGTCGACGACGGTGAACCTGGCGCCGGTGGCCTCGGGCAGGCCATGGTAGCCCAACGCCACGGACGGCCCCCCGATCAGCAACTCGCCCCGTTCGCTGATCAGTTGAACGACATGGCGGAGCGGTCGGCCGATCGGCGCCCGGGCGCCGCCGGCCCAGTCCCAGCCGCTCGGGGGCGCCTGCGGGCCGTGCAGGTCGACGGCGTGGGTGATCAGCGTCGTCTCGGTGCAGCCGTAGGTGTTGACCAGGCGGATCCGCCCGGTGTCCAGCGCGGTCCAGTCGGCCAGCCGGGCGGGGCTCGCCGGCTCGCCCCCGATCACCAGCACCCGTACGCAGCCGGGCAGGGGTGCGCCCTCCTCGGTCAGGTGGAGCACCAGCTCGTGCCAGAAGGCGGTCGGCAGGTCGAGGACGGTGATCCGCTCGCGCTCGACCATCCGCAGGAACCGCGGGAAGGACCCGCGGTGCGCCTCGGCGTCGAACACCAGGGTGGCGCCCGCGGTGAGCGTCGGCAGGATCTCCTCGAAGCAGGTGTCCCAGTTGAGGGAGGCGAACTGCAGCACGCGGTCGTCGGGGGTGAGGCCGAAGAGCTCGCGCAGTGAGGGCACCACGGCGGCGAGGGCCCGGCGGGGGGTGAGGACGGGTTTCGGCTGTCCGGTGGAGCCGGAGGTGAAGAGGAGGTAGGCCGGTTCCCCGCCGGTGGTCCCGCTCCGGCTCCCGGCGCCGTCGCGGGCGTCGCTGTGGCCGGTGTCCGCGTTCCGGCCGGCGTCCGCGCTCCGGCCCGGCTCCGCCGGAGGCGGGCGAAGGGTGTCCGGTGCGGTGCCGGGAACGGCGTCCGGCGCGGTGCCGGGCGAATTCGGAACGCCCGCCCGGGCCGTTCTCCCCAGGTTTGCGGAGAATTCCGGCAGGGGGGCCGGGGCGATCCAATCGAGGCCGAGTCGGTGTGCCGATCCGGGATCGGCCGCGACCATTGTGCGACAGCCGACCGCCGAGAGCATCGTCTGCGACCGGTGGGCCGGGAATGCCGGATCGGTGGGGCAGTAGACCCCACCCGCGGCGAGGATGCCGAGCAGCCCGACAACCGTTTCCGGAATGTGGTGCGCCTGCACGGCGACCACCCCCGGGTCGGGCCCGAGGCGCCTGGCCAGGTCGCTCACCGCCGCGTGCAGACGGGCGTAACCGATAGCCCGGCCGTGCCGGACAATCGCCGGGCGCTCCGGAAAGCGGCCAACGGTTTCCGTGAACGCGTCAAGTAAGTCGGAAGGAACTCCAGTGGTGCTGTTGTCATGTGACATGCCCGCCCCAAAGAATTGCTCGCAAGCGCTCATTCGCGCTCGGCGGACCGGGACTCTACCTTCGAACATGCGGTGTCACAATGGCTGTTGAGGATATTGCGGCGCCGTGGTGTGGTCGAATGGTGAACGAAGCCGCGCTGCCGAAGAATGTCCGCCGTCGCCGGATTGACGGCGGTGGCGGTGGGAAAGAATGGCGCCGAGCCATGTCCCGGTGAACGTCCGCCGGCCGTTCGTGCCGGGTCCGACGGAGCCTCATGGGTGGGGTCCGCCGCCGGCGCGGCCGGGCGCGGGCGCACCGCCGGTCCGGGCGGCGCCGCCGCCCAGGAGGTCGCGGTGAGGCGCGGGTGAGACCGCTGCGGTGTTCGGGGCTATGCCGCCGGTCGCGGGCCCCTCCCGGGCGGTGACGGCGCGATCGCGACCGGTGCCGTCGCCCGGCCCGGTCCCGGTCGGCCGCCGCCACCGTGCGTCGGCCGGGCTCCTCTGGGGCCGGCCCGTTCCGGCCGTGGCGCGGGGTGCCGCCGCCTGGCCGGCGGTCGCGCCGCGCCCTGACCGGCCGGTGGTGACCGGTTCCTGCCACGGTGGGCCGGCGCAGGCCTGGCTGCGCGCCGACGGGGCAGACGGGCCCGCGGAGTTGCCCTGGGCACCCGGGTCGGGCCCGGTTGCCGATCACCAAGGAGGAGTCGCCGTGAGTGATGCCGTACCGCCCTCGCCCTCGCTGTCCGTTGCCGAACTGTCCTCGGAGGCAGCCGAGTTGCTCAGCGCCGCGGTGCGCAGCGGTGCACCCGGGGGAGCGCCCGGCCTGGTGCTCCCGGGGGACGCGGTCGAGGCCGTCGCCGCGCTGGCCGGGGTGACCGCCCGGCTGCCCGAACTCCTGGACCAGCTCGCCTCGTTCCTCAGCAGTGAGCAGGCGGCCGGGCGCGTCGGTCCGGCCCGCGGCGAGGGGCTCGACGGGGAGCGGGCCCACGAGGCCCTGCGGGCCGCGCGCGACGCCCGCGAGCACCTCTACGAGGCGGCTCGCACCGCGGCGCTGGTCGCCGAGGCGGTGACGGCGGCCGCGACCGTGCTGGCCCCGCTCGGCACGGCCCATTCGGCGGGTCGACCGGTCGAGCCGCACGCCTGAGGGTCACGGCCGGGCCGACGCGCCACTGCGTTCCGTGCTCTCCGGGGGCGCCCGCCCAGTCGGCTCGGCCGGCGGAGTCCGGAGACCGGCCCTACGGGAGGATCGGACCGATCGAGACCTGGGTGGTGTAGACCCGGCTGTTGCCGCAGTTGGCGGTCGCGGTGCCGTCGCCGAGCCGCAGACCGCTGGTGACGGTGAGGCCGGACATGCACTTGGCCGAGACGGACCAGGCCCGGCGGGGTTCGAGGCCGGAACAGACGCCGACGCCGAACGGGCCCGAGGGGTAGGCGACGCACGAGCCGGTGGTCGGGTTGTCGGCGCCGGCCCGCGCCTCGGCGGCGGTCGGGGTGGCCAGCGCGGCGGCGGAGGCGAGCAGGGAGGTCAGCAGCAGGGCGGTGGTGCGGCGCATGGGGAGTCCTTCCGGGGGTGGCGGCGCGCGAGGGCTGCACGGGCCCGATGGGGTCCGACGGTTTCCGCTCGGCTCCGACGGGTCGGTGAGGTGCCGTCAGTTGTGTGGGGCGGGTGAAATCCTGAGGGGGATGTGTGATGACTGTCAACGGTGTGTGACATGAGCAGGCGACTTCGCGCCACCGGGTGAGACTGCTCGGCGGTCCGCCCCGGGGCGCCCCCGACTCTCGTGGGCCACGTGTCGGTCAGGCGGCCGACCTGCTGGAAATGACGGGTGACAGACACCCGGGGCTGGTCCGGGCTCTACCGCGCGCTCGCGGACCGACCGGGCGCCAGATCCTGGAGGCCCTCCGCGCCGACGGCCTCGCGAGCAGCTGAGGCCGGAGCGCCGCCCGGCCCCGGGGCCCCTTTCGGGGCCGCCCCGGCCGAGGGGCGCGTGGCGGATTCCCGCGCCCCTTCGCGCCACCGCGCGCCGCAGGGCGTTCGGTCCCGGCTCTGGGCGGCGGCGGACGGCTCTGGGACCGTGGCGGGACACACCGCACACGAGGTCAGGGGGGCCGTCATGGCACGACGTTGGCTGGTCACGGGTTGTTCGTCCGGGCTCGGACTGGCACTGGCGAGAGCGGTGGCGGCCGCCGGGGACACCGTGGTGGCGACCGCCCGCAAGCCGAGGGCGCTGGACGGCCTGGTCGGCGAGCACCGGGGCCGGGTCGTCCCGGTCGCCCTGGACGTCCGCGACCCCGGGCAGTGCGCGGAGGCCGTCGCGGTGGCGGTCGACCGCCTCGGCGGCCTGGACGTCCTGGTCAACAACGCGGGCTGCGGGCTCTTCGGAGCGGTCGAGGAGGTGGGCGACGACGAACTCCGGGACCAGCTGGAGATCCTGGTGGTGGGCCCGTGGCGGCTGGCCCGCCTGGCGCTTCCCGTGATGCGCGCGCAGCGCGGCGGACACATCCTCAACGTCTCCTCGCTGGCCGGCCGGACGGCCTTTCCCGGCCTGGCCGCGTACGTCACCGGCAAGCACGCCCTGGAGGGCATGACCCAGGCGCTGGCGGCCGAGGCGGCCCCGTTCGGCATCCGGGTCGCCGCGCTGGAGCCCGGCGGCTACGCCACCCGGTACGGCTCCTCGCTCGCCGACGCGGCCGGCCGCTCGCCGGACTACGCGGAGTTCACCGGCCCGATGCGCAGTGCGCTCGGTGCGCTGGCCGAGGTGCCCGGGGTCGGCCGGCCCGAGGACTTCGCCCGGCAGGTGCTCCGGATCGTCGAAGCCTCCGGACCGCTCCCGGTGCGGATACCGGTCGGGCCCGGCAGCGCCGAGCACCTGACGGCGGTCGAGGAGGCGGCCCGCGCCGAGATCGCCGCCGCCCGGGCCCTGTTGGCGCCGCCGCGGACCTGAGCCGGCGACCGGCCCGGCCGCGCCGGACACCGCAACCGCCCTCCCGGGCGGCCTCCTCCGTCGTAGCCTGGCCCGCGGGGACCCCGCTACGGCGACCGGCCGGCGGGGCGGCGGGCAACGGTGCGAGCCGGGGGCGGCATGCGGACGGGCCCTGGAGTGGTTCCGGGACGCCGCCAACGCCCAGGACGCGCTGGGCGAGGTGATGGTCCTGGACCACCTCGCCGAGGCGCTGGAGCGGGCCGGGCACCCGGCGGAGGTCGTCCGGGCACGGCGGGCCGCACTCGACGCCGCCCGCCGTACGGGCCGGCCGGTCCGCTGGCCCTTCCTGCGGCTCGCCGTGACGCTCAGGGCGGCGGGCCGCGCCGACGAGGCGGTCGACGTCCACGACGAGGCCGCCGCGGTCTTCGCGGACTCGGGGGACCCGAAGGGCCAGGCCGCGGAGCTGACCGCGCGCGCCGCGGTGCTCGGTGAGCTCGGGCGGCTCGACGAGGCCGTCGCGGCCGGCACCCGGGCCGCCGAGCTGCAGCGGGCCTGCGGCGAGGGCGAGGGCGAGGCCTCGGCGCTCTACAACCTGGGCACCATGCTGGTGCGGGCGGAGCGGCTCCGGCCGGCCGAGGACGCGCTCGGCCGGGCCGCCGAGGTCTTCCGGGCCATCGACGACGACCACGGGCGCGGGGAGTCGCCGAACAACCTGGCCTACGTGCTGATGCTGCTGGGCCGCTTCGGCCGGGCCGCCGCCGCGCAGGCCGAGGCGGCGGAGCTGTTCCACCGCAGCGACGACCACGCCTCGGAGGCGATCGCGGTCGAGGGCCTGGCCGCCCTGCGGGCCGTCCGCCCGGGCCTGCGCGCCCGGGCGGTGCCGGACTGCGGCATCGCCCGGGCGCTGGCGTCGACCCGCCGGTTCACCGCACCGCCGTGCGCGCGCTGACGCCGCGTGCTGCTGCCTGCCTGCCTGCCTGCCGCCGCCTGCGTGCCGACCGACGGGCTGTCGCGTCGCGCCGGGCGCTGGGCCGTTCGCCGGGGCGGCTCACCCGACCGGGGCACGTCTGTCACCCGTTCGTACCGCTCGGGTGGCGAAAAGGGCGACTTGCCCGCGTTCGTGTGCAAACGTTTCGCGGGTGCCCCTCACCGGGCGCCTCTGGGGCCCGTTCCGGGCCCGGCCCGTTCGTGAGGGCGGGTGGCAGAGCAGTGATGACCTTGGAAGGCGTGAGATGTCCGTGCGTGGAAACCTTGGCAAGTTCGTCGTCACCGCGGTTCTGGCGGCCGCGGCCGTAGTGGCCGTGCCGACCGCGGCGCTGGCGCACAGCGAGCCCCAGCCGTCGTCGTCGTCCGGTCTGGCGGCGGGCGCGGCCTCGGTCGGCCTCTTCGGCCCGAAGCTCAGCTGGCTGGAGGCGTTCAGCAAGAGCAACGGCTGACCGACGGCTTCCCGACACCCGGGCGCCCCGGCCGCATCGAGCGGCCGGGGCGCCCGGCGTCGTGCCGGTGCCTACGGGTGCGCGCCGTCCGGCTGGGCGGGGTCGGTCTGCTCGCCCGGGCCGAGCTCCGCGGCGAGGGGCTCACCGGCGCTCCCGGCCGGCAGGACGAGGGAGGCGACGGCGCCGCCGTCCGGGTGGTTGGCGAAGGTCAGTTCCGCGCCGATCACCCGGGCGTGGCCCTGGGCGATGGTCAGGCCGAGACCGTGTCCGCGCCCGCGCTCGCGCACGCTGGTGCGGAAGCGCTGCGGTCCGTGCCGCAGCAGGTCGTCGGGGTAGCCGGGGCCGTGGTCGCGGACGGTGATCCGCAGCCCGTCGACGCTCAGCAGCACCGGGCCCCGGCCGTGCCGGTCCGCGTTCACCAGCAGGTTGGCCAGGATCCGGTCCAGCCGGCGCAGGTCGGTGCGCACCACCGGTCCGTCGGCACCGGGTGCCGGGTCGGTCGGGGTGTCGCCCTCCGCCCGCACGGTCAGGCCGACGGTCAGGCCGGTGATCGTGACCGTCCGCCGGACGGCCCGGCCGAGCGGCACGGGGGACAGGTACGGCGTCTCCGCGTCCGCGTCCAGCCGGGAGACCTCCAGCAGGTCCTCCACCAGGGAGCGCAGCGCCTGGACCCGGTTGCGGACCAGCTGGGTGGGCCGCCCCGGCGGGAGCAGTTCGGCGGCGGTGACCAGACCGGTGAGCGGGGTGCGCAGCTCGTGCGCGACGTCCGCGGTGAACCGCTGCTCGTCCTCCAGCCGGCGGTGCAGCGCCTGGGACATCGAGTCGACGGCGGCGGCGAGGTCGGCGACCTCGTCCCGGCCGTCGCCCAGTTCGCCCATCCGGGTGTCCGTCCGCCCGGCGGCGATCTCGCGGGCGGCCGTCGCGGCGGTGCGCAGCCGGCGGCTGATCCGGTCGGCGACGAGCACGCCCGCCAGGACGGTGGTGAAGACCGAGGCGGTGACCGTGATCAGGATGATCCGGTCGAGGTCGCCGATGGCGCCGCGGTCCGCGGTGAAGTCCACCCGGACGGACAGCACCGCGCCGTCGACGGGCGCGGCCGCCCACATCGCCTCGCCCTGCGGGCCGGTGGCCAGGACGGAGCCCTGGCGGCCGGCCGCCGCGAGCGCGCGCAGCCGGGGCGGCAGCGCCGGATCGTCCAGCGTGACGCCCGGGCGGGCGGGTTCGCCGTTGCGGCCGTAGGCGGTGAGGGCGGAGTCCAGTGCGCCGAGCGCGGACCGGCGGGCCTGGTCGACGTGCTGACGCACCATCGCCTGGTGGACCAGCAGACCGACGCTCAGCGCGACCAGGACGGAGATCGCGGCGACGGCGGTGGCGATCTGACGGCGCAGGGTCATGCCGGGCGCCGCAGCTTGTAGCCGAAGCCGCGGACGGTCTCGATCCGACCCGAGCCGATCTTGGCGCGCAGCCGCTGGACATGGACGTCGACCACCCTGGTGTCGGCCCCCCAGTCGTAGTCCCAGACCCGTTCGAGCAGACCGGAGCGTTCCAGCACGGTGCCCGGCGCGGCGGTGAACTCCAGCAGCAGCCGCAGTTCGGTGGGGGTGAGCGGGACGAGGCGGCCGTCCACCCGCACCTCCATGCTGTCGGTGTCCACCTCCAGTCCGTCGATGGCGCGCACCGTGCGGGCCGCCGGCGCCGGTTCGGCGTCGGCGGGCGCGGAGGCGGGTGTCGCGGTGGGCGTGGCGGGTCCGGCGGGTGTCCCGGCCGGCGCTCCGGTGCCGGCCGCCGGTTCGGGCGCGGGTGCCGCTCCGGCCGGCGCCACCGGGACCCGGCGCAGCACCGTGCGGATCCGGGCCACCAGCACCGCGCTCTCGAACGGCTTGACGACGTAGTCGTCCGCCCCGGCCTCCAGCCCCGACACCACGTCGACGGGGTCGGTGCGCGCCGACATCATCAGGATCGGCAGCTGGCTCTCCTCGCGGATGCGCCGGCAGAGGCCGACCCCGTCGAGGAGCGGCAGCATCACGTCGAGCAGGATCAGGTCGGGGCGGGCGGTGTGGAACGCCTCCAGCCCCTCCAGCCCGTCGGCGGCCGTGCTGACGGGGAATCCGTAGCGTTCCAGGGCCATCCGGGTGGCCTCGCGAATCACCTCGTCGTCCTCGACGATCAGGATGTGCGGGTGGGCGGGGGCGGGAGTCATCGCTTCGCTTCCGGGGCGGCCGGGGTCGGGGGAGCCGGGGTCGGCACTGCCGTGCCCGGGCGGGGGGCGGGGACCGGGACCGCCTGGTCGGGGCGGCGGGGCTGGCTCACCCCGCTGGAGGGCGAGACCGCGGGCTTGGCGGAGAACGGCGCGGCACTCGGCTGGGCGGCTCCGGCGGGCTCGGAGGGCCGGTCGGCGGGGGTGGGGCCGTGGCCGGGCGCCGTGACCGGACCGATCGCCTCGACCCGCTGCTCCAGCAGGACGAGCCGGGTGCCGTTCCAGCCGTAGTGGCTGATGGTGCGGGAGGAGGGGGTGGTCGCCTCGTTCAGCCAGAGGTCGGCGGCGAGGGTCTCGGCGCTGAACGCCCGGAGCACCGCCACCCGGAGGACGGGCACGACCCCGCCGCCGCCCAGGGTGTAGACGTGCAGGACGACCGAGCCGCCGGTGGCGACCGCGGCGATCAGCTCGGGGCGGCCGTCACCGGTGAGATCGCGGAACTCGGGGTCGCGGACCCCGCAGTCCGGACAGCCGGTCAGGGCGCGCCGCTCCTCTGCCGACAGGGCCGGGTCCTTGGCCAGCAGGGCGCCCAGGTCCACCGAGGTGAGGTCCGGGCCGGGCACGGCGACACCCGGCACCGGTACCGGTGGCGGCTCGGCGGGGCCCGTCTCGGACGCGGCGGGGGAGGTCGGCGACGGCGCCGCGGCCAGCGCCGGCCAGAGCGGCTGCGGCTTGGGGGACGGCGTCACGGGCCGGGCGGCCCCCGCGTCCCGCAGTTCCCCGGGGGTCGCGCACCCGGCCAGCGCCACGAGCAGGCCGAGGACGGCGGCGGCGGATCCGCGCGCCGCCGCCCGGGGCCCTCGGCGGGGTGGGTGTGCTCCTGCCACGGTGGTCGTCCTCTTCCTGGTCTGCGGTGAGGCGTCGGTTCGCCCACGGTGATAGGTCGCCCGAACGCTACCGGGTGGTTCCGCCCGCCCGGGCACCGCCCACCTGCGGGGAGACCCCGGCGGCCGGGTGCCGCGGCCGTCACGCGGGCGCGACGGCCGCGGCCCCCGGCCCGGGGGCGGGGGGGTGCCCCGGGGGGTGGTTGGGTGCCGGCGCGTTGTTTTGTGCGGTGCCATTGGAGGGGCCGGCCGGCG
>NZ_JBVHHE010000055.1:0-36757 GCF_055561235.1 Kitasatospora sp. NPDC022856
GCCCATGTCCTGTCCGTTCCGGCCGGCCAGAGCCCTCAGCCGGGCCCCGGCCAGCCTCCCAGATCACGGACTTACACGAACTTTCTGACACGCTCGCTGGCCGGGTCAGGCGTGCTGGTTGTTCGCCGGCGTGGCCCGGGGGCCGCCTGCATCGGGGGCGGGCAGTGACCAGTCGGGTCGGGCGAGCTCGTGGCGCAGGGTGTCGAGCCGGGCCAGGTGGGAGTCGAGGGCGGTGGTGACGGCGACCGTGGTGGCGGCCACTCGTGCTTCGAGGTCGTGAATCCGGTCCAGGAGCTCCTGCCAGCGCTCCTCGGCGGTGACGGGATCAGGCGCGGCGTTGGTCGCTGTCATCGCGGAGCTGGGTGGTGTGGTGGGTGAGGGCGTCGAGGCGGGTGGCGAGGTCGTCCTGGCCGGCGCCGAGGTGGGGGCGGACGGCGGCGAGGGGCTCGATGAGGTCGGCGGGGTCGGTGGCGCCGAGGGCGGCGGTCAGGGCGGCCTGGGCGGGGCGAGCGCCGGGGGCGAGTGCGGTCGTGGTGATCTGGGCGGCGAGGACCCGCAGCTCGGCGGCGTTGTCGCGGGCCCAGGCGGTGACGGTGCGGTCGGCGGCTCGGCGGTCACGGACGGCCTTGACGCGTTCCGCGCCGGTACCGGCCCGCGTCGTGCGGCCTGCGGCGGGCTTGAGGCGCAGGTAGCGGTTCTCGGCTGCCTGGCGGCTGGCGACGCCCATGGGGTGGGCGAGGTCGGCCCAGGTGGCACCGGCCTCCCGGGCGGTCCGCACCAGTCCGGCCTCCCAGCCGGCGAGCTCGGTACGCAGCTCCCGCAGCAGGACGAGTGCGGCCAGAGCGGGCTCGGGGCCGTCCTGCGCGTCAAGGGCGCCCGGGGGCTGCGTACCGGGGTCGCGGGCGGTGCGGACGGCGTCGTCGATGGCGGCCAGCGCCGCCGCGGCCGCCAGGAACGAGGCGGGTTCGACCGGCCGGGGGCCGTCGGGGGCGGGTCTGCGGGGCTTATCGTTCATGCAGTCACTCTATAGGCGACGCGGCGACTTGTCATCGGATGGATGACGCGCTACAACGGTCTCAGACGAAGCGCACTGGCACCCGTTCGATCAGTGGAGGTGTTTCGCGATGCTGCTGCGCACTGATCCGTTCCGCGAGCTGGACCGGCTGACCCAGCAGTTCCTGGGCAACACGGGTACCTGGTCGCGGCCGGCATCGATGCCGTTGGACGCCTACCGGGCCGGGGACGAGTACGTGATCTGCTTCGACCTGCCCGGGGTGGACCCGGAAGCCATCGACATCGACGTCGAACGGAACACGGTGACCGTCAAGGCCGAGCGTCGCCCCCGCCGCGAGAGCGAGGGCGTGAAGTGGGAGCTGTCCGAGCGCCCGCTCGGGGTGTTCTCCCGCCAGGTCATGCTGTCCGACACCCTCGACCCCGCCGGGATCACCGCCGACTACGACGCCGGCGTGCTGACCCTGAAGATCCCGGTCGCCGAGAGGGCCAAGCCCCGCAAGGTCGCGATCAGCCACAGCGGAAGCCGCACGCAGATCCAGGCCTGACCCGCCCCGATGCCGTTCCGGCCGCCCCCGATCTCTCCCCCCTCGATCGAAGGAGCGGCCGGAACACCCCCGCCCGCGGGTCGGCCCGCCCGGACCGGCCCGCCCGCAGCGACGCGGAAACGCCATGAACAGCCAGAGCAGCGAACCCTTCATCGTGCGGGCGAACGGCGAGATCGACCTCGACACCGCCCCGGCCCTGCGCCATGCCCTGGCCACCGCGCTCGAGTCGCACCGGGAGGTGGTCCTCGACCTGTCGGAGGTGACGTTCATGGACTGCGCGGGCCTGGGTGCCCTCGTCCAGGCTTGCAACCAGGCCGACCGCAACGGCAGGCGCCTGATCGTGCGCGGAGCCGGGCGCTGCGTCATCCGCCTGCTGAAGCTCACCGGTCTGCACCGGCGCCTGGCCGTGCTGCCCTGACCGCGCACCGGCTTTTGGGGTGGAGGGAGAATCGCGGTGACTCTTCCCTGGGAGGCGTTCCTGACGGGATCCGGGAACGCGGTGATTACGACATCCCCAGGAGGCCGAGCGGCCCGCCCGGATCGTCCTGACCCTGCTCGGCGCCCACCTGGCCGGTCAGGTGGTACGGCTGCCGCGGCTGAGCATGGCGGCGAGGAGGCGGGTGGCGGCCTCGGCGTCGGCGAGTTCGTCGCCGGTGGGGAGGACGGCGCCGAAGGTACGGTTGCCGGGGACGTCCAGGGCGCGCCAGTGAAGGACCGGTGCGAGGTGGCTGCTGGCGTCGGCGAGGAACCAGGCGAGGTGGCCATGAGTGCGGGCGATGGTCACTGCCAGGGCCGCGAGAGCTTCGCGCAGTGCGGCGAGCCGCTCGATCCTCGACAGCGCCTGGTGGGTGTCGGCGGGGCCGATCGCGGCATCGAGGGCTGCGGCGGTCTCGCGGGCCAGAGCGTAGTCGGTCACGGTGAGTTCCCAGGTCCCGTCGGTGAGCTGGAGTTCCGCCTCGTGGATGACGCTCTCGACCGCCGTGACCATGCTCATGACGGGCAGTCTATCGGCTGGGCCCAGCGCGCCGGTCGGCGTTGTCAGCGGGGCCGGGCTGGGCGTGCGGGCAGCGGTGCCGGCCTGGTCCGTCCGGTGCTGCGAGCGTCGGCCGTGTCCGTGTGCACCGGCACCCCGTCGGCGGTAACCGGGCCGGTGGCGCGGACGACGACGACCTCCGGCGGGCCGTGGCGGTGATCCTGCCGGGCACGCCCGGCAGGATCACCGCATGGCGCGAAGGGGCGTCCGTGGCCGCCTCCTCCCCCTGAGCAGGTCACGCCCGTCGGATCGACGATCAGCCTGGGAAGGCGGTCCGCGACTGCCTTCCCGCGTCGAGCACGCCCCGACCGTCCTGTGCCCGGCGGAGCCCCGGCGTGGCCGAGCCGACCAGGTTTCAGAACGCCTCGCGCAAGGCCGGCAGCAGGGTGCCCTCGGCCCAGTCGAGGAACGCGGGCTGGCTGTCACCGCCGACCTGTACGAGGGCCACCTCGTCGAACCCGGCGTCGACGAACGGCCGCACCGCCTCGACGAAGTCGTCGACCCGGTCACCGCACGGAATGGATTCGGCCACGTCCTCGGGGCGGACGAAGCGGCTCGCGGCGGCGAACCCCGCCGTCCCGGGCAGCTCGGCGTTCACCTTCCAACCGCCGCCGAACCAGCGGAACTGCTCGTGGGCCCGCCGGACAGCGGTGTCCCGGTCGGCGTCCCAGCACACCGGAAGCTGACCCACGGCCGGCTTTCCGGCCCCGCCGTGCTCGGCGAACCCGGTGATCAGCGCCTGGTCCGGCTCCACGGCGATCACCAGATCGGCCAGTCGGCCGGCAAGCTCGCAGGAGTCCGGCCCTGATACCGCCACCCCGATCGGCGGCGGCCGGTCGGGCAGATCCCACAGCCTGGCGCCCTCGACGTCGAAGTACCGGCCTCGCCGGGTGACGTAACCGCCGTCGAACAGCGCCCGGATGATCTGCACCGCCTCGTCGAGCATCGCCTGGCGGACCGGCACCGCCGGCCAGCCCCGGCCGATCACGTGCTCGTTGAGGTTCTCGCCGCTGCCCAGCCCGAGCCGGAAGCGGCCCTCGGACAGCAACTGCAGCGTGGCGGCCTTCTGCGCCACCACGACGGGGTGGTAGCGGAACGTCGGGCACGTCACGTAGGTCATGAGCGGGATCCGGGAGGTGGCCTGCGCGGCGGCACCGAGCACCGCCCACGCGTACGGAGCGTGACCCTGCTCGTCCAGCCAGGGGAAGGAGTGGTCCGAGATCACCGAGAAGTCGAACCCGCACTGCTCGGCGCGCACCACGTCCGCGACCAGGTCACGCGGGCCGCGCTGCTCGGTCATCATCGTGTATCCGATTCTCACCATGGCCCCGCGCCTGCCCGATCACCGCGGCCCTCACACCGAGCGACCCCGTCCGGTCCGGGGCCCACGGATGCCGGCAGCAGCAGCGACCGCAGTCGATGCCGACTGTTCGGTCTGCCGGAAGCCACTCCCGGCTTCGCGGGTGGCGGCCCAGGAGGCGAGCAGACGCAGGCCCTCGTCGGAGGCGGAGCCGGGTTCGGCGGAGTAGACGGTGAGGGTGAGGCCGGGTTCGGCGGCCAGCTCCAGGCCTTCGTACGCGAGGGTGAGGTCGCCGACCGCGTGGTGGTGGAAGCGTTTGGTGCCGGTGCCGTGGTGGCGGACGTCGTGGGCGCCCCAGCGGGTCCGGAACTCGTCGCTACGGGTGGAGAGCTCACCGACCAGGTCGTGGAGGTCCTTGTCGTGGGGGTCGCGGCCGGCCTCGGTGCGCAGGAGGGCGACGGCGATGTCGGCGGCCTGGTCGCCAGGTCGCGATCACCCGGGGAGACGACACGGTAGTGACCGGCCAGTACGATCATGGTCGCCATACGGAGCTACGACAGCAGCGACTCGATCCCCGACGGCGCCGGCAGCGACTCGCCCAGCGCGGCCGGCATCGCGGACGGCCCGGACGGCGGACCGGCGGATACGGAAACCGGGTTCCGGCGCGGCGATGAGTTTTCCGGCCCCGGCAGGTCTATATCTCGACCGGGATCACCGACTCATCGGGAGTACAGACATGGGACTCATCCACATCGAGCTGTTCGCGACCCTCGACCTCGTCGCGCAGGCGCCCGGCGGACCCGACGAGGACCCGGTGGGGTTCCCGTTCGGCGGCTGGCAGGCGCCCCTGCTGAACGAGGCCACCGGCGCGCAGATCGTCGCCGCGTACGAGGGCACCGACGCCCTCCTGCTCGGCCGGCGCACGTACGACATCTTCGCCGCCTACTGGCCGCACCAGAAGGACGGCGAGATCGCCGAGCTCTTCAACCGCGTCCCGAAGTACGTGGCCTCCCGGGGCACGCCCGACCTCCCGTGGGCCGGGTCCACCCGGCTCGGCCCGGACCTGGCCGGCGCGGTGCGCGAGATCCGCGAGCGGCACGAGCACGTGAAGGTCGTCGGGAGCCTGGACCTGGTGCAGACCCTCCTGCGGGAGAAGCTCTTCGACCGTCTCGACCTCTGGGTGCACCCGATCACGCTCGGCGTCGGGAAGAAGGTGTTCGACGGCGGCGCGGTGCCCACGAACCTCACCCTCCTCGAACCGCCGGTCGCCGGTCCGGAGGGCACCGTCTACCTGCGCTACGGGCTCGCCGATGGCACGCCCGCGACGGGCGACATGAGCGCGCCCGACCGCGGTCTCGGCCGCGACGGGTCCCGGTGACCCGATGACCGTCGTCCATACCAACGGGATCGCCCTGGGCATCGAGTCGTTCGGTCGCGAGGACGCGCCACTCGTCCTGCTCGCGGGCGGAACGACGATGCTCTCCTGGCCCGACGCGCTGTGCGAACGCCTCGCCGCCGGCGGACGCCGCGTGGTGCGCTACGACCTGCGCGACAGCGGGGAGTCGACGACCGCGGGTCCGCAGGCACCCGACTACACCCTGCGCGACCTCGCCGCCGACGCGGCGGCCCTCGCCGAGACGCTCGGCGGGGGCCCCGCCCACCTCGCGGGCATCGGCGTCAGCGGCATGGTCGCCCAGGTCGCCGTGCTCGACCACCCGGACAGCTTCTCGGCGCTCACGCTCGTCGGCACCCGCCCCGTCGCGCCCGGCCCGCCCGACGACGACCTCCCCGACCACGACCCCGCGACCATGCGCCGGCTGTTCGCACGCCCGATACCCGACTGGACCGACCGCCGGGCCGTCGCCGAGTTCGCCGCCACCGGCGCCGAGATCCTCGGCGACGACCCCGCCGCCGCCCGCGCGACCGCCGCGCGCATCTGGGACCGCACCCCCGGCACCGCGCCCCCGGTCCAGACGGCCAACCAGCTGCGGATGACGTTCTCCAAGCTCGACTGCCGACCCCGCTGGCGCGAGCGCCTGCCCGAGATCAGGATCCCCACCCTCGTCGTCCACGGCCGCCGCGACCCGTTCTTCCCCGTCGGCAACGGCGAGGCGATCGCGCGCGCGATCCCCCGGGCACGACTGCTCGTTCTCGAAGACGCCGCCACCGCGATGCCGGACGCGGCCCTCGGCGAGCTCAGCGAGGCGATGCTCGCGCTCGGACAGCGGACGGCGGGTCCTGCGCGGCTCCCGCCTCCGGACGGGTCCGCGCCGCGCGGCGGCCGTCCACGGTGAACGCCCCCACCCGCCACCGGTCCACCGCGCACCCGCCAGCCCCGGCGCCACCGGGGTCGGCGGCTGCCCGCTGCCCGGGAACGTCTCGGACGGCCGCGGGCTCCACGGGAACGGCTCCTCGGGCGCCGCACCCCCGGCCGACTCACTCGGTCGGCCGGGGGCGGGCGCGGAACGGGCCGGCGGCGGCGAAGGCGTGGGCGGCGAAGCGTTCGCCCATGCGGCGGTAGGCGGCGGCGGACGGGTGCAGCCCGTCGGGGAGGTCGTCCACGTCGGCCGGGCCGAGGAGGTCGCGTCCGTCGAGGTGGTGCAGGTGAGGGTCGTGGGCCTGCCGGGCCGCGACGATCCTCGCCAGCTCGTCACGGACCACCTGCAGCGACAACGCTCCCCGGGCCAGGTCGGCCGGGTCCCCGAGCGCGGTGATCCTTCCGTCCTGGCCCACCGTGGTCGGGCCGGGACGGTCCTCCAGCGCGGGGCAGCTCACCGGGGAGATCACCAGCAGCGGGGTGTCGGGATGGCCGTCCCGGATGGTGTCCAGGAATCCGTGCACCGCCGGGCCGAAGGTCCGCAGGCGGAAGGTGGCCAGGCCCACGATGTTGACGCCTGTCTTGAGGCTGATCAGGTCGGCGGGCAGGTCGCGGATCGTCCGGGCGACGTAGGGGTCCAGCATGGCGTTGCCCGGCTCGCTGAGGTTGGTCACCTCCACGCCCCCGATGGACGCCGCCACCACGGGCCAGGTGCCGGTGGGACCGTCGGCTTCGAGGCAGTGGCTGATGGAACTCCCGTGGTGCACCCACCGGGGCCGGCCGTCAGGAAGGGGTGCCAGGACCTCGCCGTCGGCGCGGAGCGCCACCAGTTCCGTGGGGGTCTGCTGCGGCAGCCACAGCTCGACGTCCTTCATCCCGGCCGGCAGTCCGGCGAAGCGCGCCGTCCCCGGCTTCCCCGGTATCAGCCGCTGCTCGGCCCCGGGGCCCGCCATCCGCATGACGTTGCCCAAGGGCGCCCGCTGCCGCCCGACCAGGACGCCGTCCACCGTCAGGTCCAGCATCCCGGTCGGCCGGGGCTCCGGGTCGCCGTCGAGCTGTCCCGTGGACGTGAGCACCTCGAACTCGAGCACCCGCGCCTCGGTGCGGAACACCAGCCGCACACCCGAGGGCATCACCGTTCCCCCGTTGACCGTCGGGTTCTGGTACTGCTCCTTGGTCCACGCCGGCAGCCGGCGCGGCATCACCCCGGCCGGCGTCCGCTCCAGATCCAGCGCCCCCCGTACCTCGACCGGACCGCCCACCAGCGGATACTCCCGCATCGTCACTGTCACCGCTCCTCGACTCCGGCCCGTCCGGCCGGGCGGGTGCCCGGCCGGAGGCATCGGGCCCCACCACGAACCTAGTCACCGGGGCGGTGATGTGGTGTCGGCCGGGTGCGGGTCGTGCCGGTCCGCCGGTCGGATCCCGAGGGGGTGCGTACCTGAATCGGCGCCGAGGACGGGGCGGGGCTGCGACGGGGGATCAGCCCGGCGGCGTCCCGTGCCACGCCGAGGGCGGGCGGGAGACGCTCGCCGCGGAGGGCAGCCCGGAGTGTTCCAGGACCGGGAAGGCGTTCGGCGTGCCGGTGCTGTCCTGGGCCGCCCGAGGCGTGCCGTTCGCCCGACGCGGGTACTGCCGGACCGGAAACTCCGCGGAGAAGAAGAGGAATTGACCGCGCCCGGATCCGGTTGCGGCTCGTACCCGCCGGAATTGACCAGCCGGCCGCCCGGCGATTCGATCCGGGGTCGTCGAGGAATGCCGTGCGTTTCTCCGCCGCCGTAGCGGGCGGGATATTCGGTGGATCAATCCGGATGTCGTAGTCGCGATGATTCCGGAGCATGACCCGACCGCTCCCGGCCGACCCGTGATAACCGGACGCGGGTTTCCCGGCGAATCGTGCGCCGCCGAGGTGGTCCACGGTGTCGGCCGGATCGAACGGACGCGTGGGCGAGAGGACGTCGCCGCCCCGGAACGCGACCCTGTGCGCGACGACCTGCGGGAAGGACGTCCCGCCGGCCGCGGCCTGCCCGCCTTCGGCGCAGGTGGCCGTCGCCGGGACGACCGCGGTGCCGCCGAAGGCGCCATCCCCGGGGCCTTCGGACATCGCATCCCACCCCCGTGCTCGTCGCGTCCGAGCGGGAGTCGGCATCACCCCCGGTCGGCCCGGAAACGACTATCCACAACATGATCGTCTGCCGTCAAATCATGATCGCCGACCCCCGCCGATCTGCGGGGGTGCGGGTCGGGCGTCGGCGAGCAAAGCGTCTCCTTTACCGGCCAACTGACATGCAGTCAGCATTTCACGTAATATCGGGGCAAAGTGGGCACCGATCGGCCAATCTTTGCCGATTCGATATCCGGATCCGGGGATTCCCGGTCAGCCGCTCTGCGATCTTGGTGTGGCACGACTTCTTTGCCAGCACTATTCGTGGAGAAAACTCTCTTGCCATCGAGGAAGCAGGCCCCGCCCGTTTTTGGGGGCGGGGCCTTCACTACGCGCCGGATGCGGCGGACAGCCGTTCTGGCGGCGCTCGCGCTACTGGTGGAGACGGGGGTCGCGCTCGATGCGCTGACCGCCGACTCCGCCTACGCCGCACCCGCGACCGACCCCAAGGCCACGGCCACCGCACCCGTCAACGAGGCCCCCGACGCGGCCTCCGCCCTGCTCGCCGCCCGGCTGAACGGCCACCGGGTCGAGGTGACCGGCGCACGGACCGCCACCACCACGCTCTGGGCCGACCCCGCGGGGACGCTGACCCAGGACACCGCGACCGGACCGGTCCGGGTCAAGGTCGGCGACGCCTGGGTCCCGGTCGACACCACGCTGGTGGAGACCCCGGACGGCAAGGTCGCGCCGAAGGTCCACCCGGAGGGCCTGACCTTCACCGGTGGCGACCCCGGCGTGCGCACCGGTGACGCCGTCGCCCCGCCCGCCGCCCCGGCCGGGACCGGTATACCCGCCGCCGAAGGCCCCGCGCACGCGGCCGACGCCCGGGCCGGCCGCGACGAGGCCCGGCCGCAGCTGCCCACCGCACCCGGCTCCGGCTCGGGCTCCGCCTTCGCCAAGCCCGCCGACTCGGCCCCCGCCGCTGCCGCCGCCGCACCCGACCCCGCCGCCGAGAAGCCCGCCGAGCGCGAGCTGGTCAAGATCGGCGCCGGCGAGCAGCAGGTGCAGCTCGGCTGGCTAGGCCGCCTGCCCAAGCCCAGGCTCGACGGCAGCCGGGCCACCTACGTCGACGCCCGCCCCGGAGTGGACCTCGTCCTGGAGGCCACCCGGACCGGCTTCGAGCAGTACCTGATCGTCAAGGACCGCTCGGCCGTCTCCCAGGCCGGCACCGTCGTGCTGCCGATCGACACCAGCGGCCTGGACGTCGACCGCAAGGACGACGGCTCGATCGAGCTGACCGAGCGTCCGTCCGGCAAGGTGCAGGCGAAGATCCCCGCCCCCGTGATGTGGGACGCGGCGGTCGACCCGCAGTCGCTGGAGCACAACCGCCGCGCCCCCGTCGCGATGGAGCTGCGCGGTGCCGGCGCGGAGGCCGAGCTGGTCTTCACCCCGGACGCCGGCTTCCTCGGCGACCCGGCGACCAGCTACCCGGTGACGATCGACCCGGCGCTCACCGTCGGCGCCTCCTTCGACACCTTCGTCCAGCAGGGCTGGACCACCGACCAGTCGTCCGCCACCGAGCTGAAGCTCGGCAACAACGGCAGCGGCCAGGTCGCCCGCTCCTTCCTGCACTTCCCCGAGGGTCCGTACCACGGCAAGCACATCCTCTCGGCGAAGCTGAACCTGTACAACACCCACTCGTGGTCCTGCGAGCCCTGGTCCTGGGAGGTCTGGGACACCGGCCTCGCCTCCACCGGCTCCCGGTGGACCAACCAGCCCAACTGGAACAAGCAGTGGGCGGTCAGCAACGCCACCAAGGGCAACGAGAACGCCGGCTGCGGCGACGCATGGGTCGCCCAGGACGTCACCTCGCTGGTCACCGCCTGGTCCGACAACGGCTACGCCAACAACGCCCTCGGCCTGCGCGCCTCCACCGAGACCAGCCCGTACTCGTGGAAGCGCTTCGACTCCTCCCAGGGCGGCCACCCGCCGTTCCTGTCGGTGACGTACAACACCGTCCCCGCGGCGCCGCCGGCGGTCGACGTGTTCCCGGCCCGCCAGGGCAACCCCCGCTTCACCTCCTCGGCCACCCCGACCTTCCAGGTCCTGGCCAGTGACCCGGACAGCGGCGGCAAGGTCGGCGCCGACTTCGACCTCTACCGCGCCGGCGTCCTCGTCAAGCGCGTCTACAAGGAGGTCCCGAACGGCAGCTACGCCCAGGTGAAGCCGGCCGACTTCGGCCTCGCCAAGCTCGACGAGGGCGTGCAGTACTCGATGGGCGCCCGGCTCTGGGACGGCACCGACAACTCGCCGTGGGCCCCGCAGGACGTGGTCGTCGTCGCCGACACCACCCGGCCGGGCGCGCCGTTCGTCACCTCCGCCGACTACCCCGCCGACGAGGTGTGGCACGGCGCCGCCGGCCAGACCGGACGGTTCACCCTCACCCCGCCGGCCGGCTCCGACGACGTGGTCGGCTACGTCTACACCCTGGACGGCAAGGCACCGGTGACGGTCGACGCGACCGGTGCGACCACCGCGTCGATCACCCCGCCCACCGACGGCACGCACACCCTCAAGGTGCAGACCAAGGACCGGGCGGACAACCTCTCCGACCCGGCCGTCCACACCTTCCGGGTCGGCCGGGCCGGCGTCAGCTCCCCGGTCGACGGCTCCGAGACCGCCAAGCGCGTCAAGCTCGCGGTCGACGCCCAGACCCAGTACACCCGGGTCACCTGGCAGTACCGCCGCGGCCCCGGCGCCACCGAGTACGACATCCCGGCGGCCCACCTCACCAAGGCCGACAACACCCCCACCTCCGGCACCCGGCCGCGGCTCGCCGAACTCGGCGGTCACGCCAACTGGTCGGTGCTGGAGTCGCTGGGGCAGATCGGCGGCGTCGTACAGGTCCGCGCGCTGCTCTACACGGACAAGGACAGCGACCCGGCCTACCCGACGGCCTGGTCCACCTTCACCGCCGACGCCAACGCCGACGGCGCCACCGGCGTCGAGGTCGGCCCCGGCTCGGTCAACCTGCTCACCGGTGACTACTCGGTGGACGTCACCGACACCGACGAGTTCGGCATGACCACCACGCGTTCCTCCTCCTCCCGCGGCGCAACCCGCGGCTGGCAGGAACAGGGCGAGCGGCTGACCGCCAACCAGCAGCAGGTCTCCACCGACACCACCGGCTTCCTGGCCACCCCGGGCACCGCCCTGCGGGTCACCGACCGGGGCCAGGGCGGCTCGACCGACTCGCTGAAGGTCCTGCCGGACGCCAACCGCAGCGGTGACACCTACGCGCTGCTCGGCGGCTCGGGCGGCCTCCAGCTGGGCATGAAGCCCGGCCACACCTACCGGGTCAAGGCCTGGGTGTACGTGCCCTCCTCGACCGGGCTGACCGCGGGCCTCGACGACCGCGGCATGCGGATCGTGGCCGTCCACGGCAAGGCCGGCGCGCTGACCACGACCGTCTCCCGCAAGGCGCCGTACACCGACGCCTGGGCCGAGCTGACCACCGACGTCACGCTCGCCGCGGACGCTACCGAGGCGCAGATCCGGCTCTACAACGGGCACTCGGACAACGCCGACAAGCCGGTCTACTTCGACGGCATGTCGGTGCGCGAACTGGTCGCGCCGTTCGGCCCGCAGTGGGCCGGCGGGGCGCACGGCGAGTCCGCCGACTACGTGTCGCTGGCCTTCCCGAGCGCGGACGCCGCCGTCCTCAAGGGCGTCGACGACACCTCGCTCACCTTCGCGCGGGCGCAGGACGGCACGCTCTTCCCCGAACCGGGCGCCGAGCACCTCGTCCTGAAGGCGACCGGCGACACCTACACGCTGTCCGAACTGGACGGGTCCGCAACGGTGTTCGCCCGCCAGGCCGGCTCGGACGTGTACAGCGTCCAGTCCTCCACCGGGCCGGACGCCGGGTCCACCGCCCGCTACGTCTACGACTCCACCGACCGGCGCTCGCTCGTCAAGCGGGTGATCGCCCCGGTCGAGCCCGGTGTCGACGACGCGAACGGCTGCACCGTCGACCCGCTGCCGCGCGGCTGCGAGGTCACCGACTACGACTACGCGTCCGCCACCACCGCGACGGCCGCGGCCCCGGGCGACTTCACCGACCGGATCCGGTCCGTGAAGGTCTGGTCCTGGAACCCGGTGACCGCCAAGCAGGAGGCGGTCGAGGTCGCGCACTACGTCTACGACGAGCGCGGCCGCCTGGCCCAGGTCTGGGACCCGCGCCTGGCCCAGCCGCTGAAGACCGCCTACGACTACGACGGCGCGGGGCGGGTCACCCGGATCACCCCCGCGGGCGAGCTGCCGTGGAACCTCGACTACGGCAGGGCCGCCGCGGACCAGGACCCGGGACGCCTGCTGAAGGTCCGTCGCGCGGCCCTGGCCAGGGGCAGCAAGGACCAGGTCAGCGGTGAGACCGCGAGCAAGCTCGTCTACGACGTGCCGCTGACGCGCGCCACGGGCGGTCCGTACGACCTGGGCGGCCCGGACGTGGCCGCCTGGGCCCAGAGCGACGCGCCGACCGACGCCACCGCCGTCTACGGCCCCGAGGACGACCCGGGCACCGGCACCGCCACGGCGGCCAGGCCCGGACCGGACGGCTACCGGCCGGCCGTCGTCCACTACCTGAACGCCTCCGGCAACGAGGTCAACACGGCGACGCCGTCGACCACTCCCGGCGGCGACATCGACACCACCGAGTACGACCGATACGGCCACGCCGTCCGCACCCTGGAGGCCACCAACCGCGCCATCGCGCTCGGCACCCACCCGGACACCGAACGCCTCGCGGCCGAACTGAACCTGCCCGCCGACTCCGCGTCCCGGGCCCGTCTGCTGGACTCCCGGACCCTCTACACGCCGGACGGCCTCGACGTCACCGAGACGCTCGGACCGGTCTACCGCGCCTCGCTCGCCGAGCAGGTCGACGGCCAGACCGTACCCGTCACCGTCACCGCCGAGGGCGAGAGCCTGGTCCAGCTGGGCGCCACCGACCCGGTGCGCGTCCAGACCCTGGCCACGTGCTGCGCCGGGGCCGGCTGGTCCGGTGGCGGCCAGGTGTTCCTCGCCGCCGACGCGGTCGGGGACAACGCCTCCTTCCGGATCTCGGTCCCCGAGGAGGGCACGTACCAGCTCGGCGCGCTGCTGACCAAGGCGGCCGACTACGGCATCGTCCAGCTGTCGGTCGACGGCCAGAACGTCGGTGCCCCCTTCGACGGCTACAGCGCGGCGGTCACCACCACCCCGTTCGCCGCCGGCCCGACCGGCCGGCTCGCCCGCGGCGACCACGAGCTGCGGCTCACCGTCACCGGGAAGAACCCGGCGGCCGTCGCGCCCTCCTACCAGGCGGGTCTGGACCGGGTCACCCTGACCAAGACCACGCTCAACCCCACGCTCGCCGCCGGCACGCCGGTCGTGGCGCGGGACCACAACACCAACACCTACGACGAGGGCAAGCCCGACGGCAAGGCCTACCACCTGGTCACCACCAGCACCGACGGCGCCCGGATCGACGGCTACGCCGACGACGTCGAGCTGCGGGTCACCAGGACGGGCTACGACGCCCCGATCGGCGGCACCGCCGGCTGGACGCTGAAGGCGGCCACCTCGGTGACCACCGACGCGCTCGGCGCCAAGCTGACGGCGACCATCCGGTACGACGCCGCCGGCCGAGCCGTGGAGTCGCGCAAGCCGGGTTCGACGGGCGGCGACGCCGGGACGGTCAGGTCGGTGTTCTACACCGCCGGGGCCAACCCGGAGGACCCCGCCTGCGCCAACCGCCCCGAGTGGGCGGGCAGCCCGTGCGCCACGCTGCCCGGCGGCGCGGTCACCGATGCCGACGGCACCCGGATGCCGACCACCCTGCCCGTCAAGCGGGTCACCCGGTACTCGCCGTTCGGCGAGCCCGAGGAGACCACCGAGACCAACGCGGGCAAGTCGCGCAGGACGGTCGTCGGTTACGACGGCGCCGACCGGATCACCTCGACCGAGATCACCTCGGACGAGGGCGTGGCGATGCCGAAGGTCACCACCGAGTACGACCCGGCCACGGGTGACGCGGTGCGGACCACGGCCGACGGCAAGTCGCTGACCCGGGTCATGGACCAGCTGGGCCGGCTGGTCTCCTACACGGACGCCGACGGCGGCACCACCACCACGGAGTTCGACGCCTTCGGCAAGCCGGTGAAGGTCGCCGACCCGACCGGGTCCACCACCTACACCTACGACCGCGCGAAGGAGCCGCGCGGCCTGGTCACCTCGGTCAACGACAGCACGGCCGGCGAGTTCACCGCCTCCTACGGTCCGGACGGCCAGCTGGTCGAGCAGACCTACCCCGGCGGGATCGTCCGCAGGGACACCTTCAACGCGGTCGGCGAGGCCACCGGCCGCACCTACACCCGCACCTCCGACAACGCCGTGGTCTGGGCCCAGACCAGCGACGTCTCCACCCAGGGCCAGGTGGCCAGGGACACCAGCTCCACCGCCACCCGCACCTACCGCTACGACCGGCTCGGCCGACTGGTGAAGGCCCAGCAGTCGACCACCACGACCGGCTGCGTGACCCGGCAGTACGCCTTCGACGCCCACTCCAACCGGCTGTCGAAGACCACCCTGCCCTCGGCCCTCGACGGCACCTGCGGCACGACCGGGGCCACCGTCGAGAACCACGGCTACGACTCCGCCGACCGGCTCACCGACCCCGGCTTCGGCTACGACGCCTTCGGGCGGACGGTGCGGACCGCGACCGGCGCGACCAACACCTACTGGGCCAACGACAAGGTCGCCGCCCAGGAGAAGGGGGACACCAGGCAGCAGTGGGCCCAGGACGCCGCCCACCGCCTCACCGCGTTCACCACGGCTAAGAAGCAGACCGACGGCTCGTGGGCCAACGCCACGTCGAAGCTCAACCACTACGGCGACGACTCCGACGAGGTCCGCTGGGTCGTCGAGGACACCACCCAGGGCACCGTGACCCGCAACGTCTCGGGCCCGGACACCGACCTGGTGGCCACCACGAGCCGGACCGGTGACGTCCAGCTCCAGCTGACCGACCTGTTCGGCTCCGTCGTGCTGACGACCGACCCGGCGCTCACCAAGCCGGTCGTGCTGGACTTCGACGAGTTCGGCATCCCGCAGGACGGCCAGGCCGCCGCGCGGTACGGCTGGCTGGGCGGCAAGCAGCGCTCCGCCGAGGCCCAGGACGGCGACATCCTCATGGGTGCCCGCCTCTACAGCCCGGCGCTCGGCCGCTTCCTCCAGGTCGACCCGGAGCCCGGCGGCAACGCCGGCGCGTACGACTACTGCACCGGCGACCCGGTCAACTGCACGGACCTCGACGGCCACTGGGGCATGCCCAAGTGGCTGAAGAAGACCGTGCACGTGGTGGCCAAGGTCGCCGAGGTCGCGTCGTACATCCCGGGCCCGATCGGCTCCGCCGCGGCCGCCGTCTCCGCCGTCTCGTACGCGGCGACCGGCAACTGGCGCAAGGCCGCCGAGATGAGCATCACCGCGGCGGCCGGCCTGGTCGGCGGCAACACGGCGGTCCGGGCCGGCTTCGCGGCCGCCCGCTACTCGCGGGGCGCGGCGCGCGTACGGCGCGTCTCCTCCCGGGTCCGCTCGGTGTTCCGGCGGACCGGCTGCAACTCCTTCGACCCGGGCACCCCGGTGCTGATGGGCGACGGCGGGCAGCTGCCGATCGGTGAGGTCCAGGTCGGCGACCTGGTGCTCTCCACCGACCCGGCGACCGGTCAGACCCGGCCGGAGCCGGTGCTGTCGGTGATCTACGGGTACGGCACCAAGCACCTGGTCGACATCGAGACCGCGACGGCGGATCCGGCGACGGCGACGGCGAGCGCGACCGGGGACCCGGACACCGCGGCCGCGCTGCGGGTCACCGCCGAGCACCCGGTCTGGGTGAGCGGCAAGGGCTGGACCGACGCCGCGCAGGTGCGGGTCGGCGACTCCCTGGTGACGCCGGCCGGCACCCCGGTCCCGGTCACCCGGGTCACCGACCGGGGCGAGATCGCCGACCAGCTGGTCGTCAACCTCACCATCGGCGACCAGCACACCTACAGCGTGCGGGTCGGTGACGACTGGGTCGTCGCGCACAACAAGAACGCGTGCCACATCGACCTGCCGCACATCCTCGGCGGGCACGGCGCGAAGTCCCGCGTGGCGGGCAAGAGCCGGTTCCGCTCGCGCAACGTCCGCGAGGTCAAGTACCTGATCCACACCACGATCAAGAAGGGCAAGAGCCGGGCCAACACCGGTGGCCGCGACGGCCGGATCTACGAGCACGACTTCGGCCGGATCATCGGCCGGGACGGCAACGGCCGGCACACCACGCGGCTGCGCGTCGTCGTGAAGCAGCACAAGGGACGGAGGACGGCCAGGACGGCGCACCCGTACTGACCGGGGTCGCACCGACCCAACGGTCCCGACCGTGAGACCCGGATCGCCGGGGGCTGGAGCATCAGCCCCCGGCGATCCGCCGTCCCGCCCACCTGCGAGAATGCGAGCATCATGATCGAACTGTCCTTCTCCGCCGCCGACACCGGCGGCGCCGACCGCGGACCCCGCGGCACCATGGACTTCGCCTCGGCGGACCTCTACGACCTCACCTGCGAGGCATTTTGGGGCCCCTACACGTTCCGGGTCGAGGGCGCCGACTTCAGCGGCACCGGGCCGGTCCTGGACCTCGCGCTCGGCCTGTTCACCGCGGCCGGGGAGCTGGCGGGCGCCGGGCGCGCCCGCTACTCGGCCGCCGGGGGCGCCGGTGAGTACCGCTTCGAACGCCGGGGCGGCAAGGAGACCGTCCGGATCCACCGGGAGCGCGACGGCAAGGGCAGCGCGGAGTACGCCGAGTTCGAGTCCGCCACCCGGGCCTTCCTCGGCGAGGTGGTGCGCGGCCTCTGCGACCGCTTCCCCGACCTGCGCCGCAACCCCGAGATCCGCCGCCTCCGGGAGGCCGCCGCCGGCGGTTGACGGGACGTCGGCCGGGGGCCTTACGGGCCGTGGTGCCGCGACGATCGCCGGCAACCGCCACCGGGACGGCGGGTCCTCCCCGCGCGGCGCCACGATCAACGGCCTCAGGCCTCGGACTCGGTCGCCGGGTGAGCAGGCCGGCGGGGGCCGGACCCCCTCCAGGTCCAGGCCCCCGCCGCCCGCCGCCTCGCCGGGGCGGCGGGGGCCGACGGCGGGTCAGACGGTTTCGAGGCGCCGGTCCAGGTGCCGTTCGAGGGCGGCGACGACCAGGCGGTGGTCCTCGGCCTGGGGGAGGCCGGAGACGGCCACCGTGCCGACCACCCCGACGCCCTCCACGTGGATCGGGAAGGCGCCGCCGTGGGCGGCGTAGGTGTCCGCGTCGAGCCGGGAGTCCTCCTCGAAGGTCCGGCCCTTGGCCGCGAAGCGCAGGCCGACCAGGTAGGAGGAGCAGCCGTAGCGGTCCACCGTGCGGGCCTTGCGCAGGATCCAGGCGTCGTTGTCGGCCGAACTGCCCGGCAGCGCGTAGTGGAAGAGCTGCTGGCCGTTGCGCCGGATGTCCACCACCACGGGCGCCTCCTCGGCGCGCGCCAGGCCGACCAGCAGGGTGCCGAGCAGCCAGGCGTCGTCGTTGTCGAAGTGCGGCAGGCGCAGACGGCGTTCCTCGTCCTCGACCCGCTGGATCAGGGCCGCGGCCTCGTCGGGGGTCATCAGGGGGTCGCCTCGGTCAGGGTGCCGGTGCGGCCGTCGTCGGCCAGGGTGATGGTGCGGCCCTCGGCGGCCGAGCGGCGGGCTGCCTCCATGACGACCAGCGCGGCGACGGCGTCGCGCGGGTCGACCGGCGCGGGCGCACTCTCGTTCAGGGCGCGGACCACCCCGGCGTAGAAGGAGGGGTAGTCGCCGGGGACCGAGGGGTGCGCGGCGGCACCGTCCCCGGTACCGAGCAGGCCGCGGTCCGCCTCGGGGACCTCGCCCCAGCCGGGGCCCGGGCGCCGCCCGGCGCGCAGCGCGTGCTCCTGCGGGTCCAGGCCGTGCACGGTGTACGCGGAGCGGTCGCCCAGGACGCGCATGCGCGGCCCGAACTGGCCGGAGAGGGCGCTCATCCACAGGTGCGAGCGGACGCCGCCGGCGTGGGTGAGCGCGAGGAAGACGTCGTCGTCGATGACGGCGCCGTCGCGGCGGGTGTCCACCTCGGCGTACACCTGGACGGCCGGGCCGAACAGGGTGAGCGCCTGGTCGACCAGGTGGCTGCCCAGGTCGGGGAGGATGCCGCCGACCTCGACCGGGTCGGCGGACTCCTGCCAGACCCCGAAGAGCTCCGGCCACCAGCGCTCGAAGCGGGACTCGAAGCGGTGCACCCGGCCGAGCGTGCCGTCGGCGATCAGGCGCCGGACGGTGAGGAAGTCGGCGTCCCAGCGGCGGTTCTGGAAGACCGTCAGCATCAGGCCGCGGGCCTCGGCCAGCTCGACCAGCGCGGCCGCCTCGGCGGCGGTGCCGGCCACCGGCTTGTCCACCACGACGGACACTCCGGCCTCCAGTGCGGCGCGGGCGAGCGGCACATGGGTGCGGTTGGGGGAGGCGATGACCAGCAGGTCGAGTGCGTCCGGGGCGGTGAGCAGCTGCTCGGTGGTGTCGACGGCGCGGGCCTGCGGATGGTCCTTGCGGAGCTGCTCGCGCCGCCCGGGGTCGGTGGTGACCACGGCGTCCAGGCGCATGCCCGGGGTGGTGGCGATGAGGGGGGCGTGGAAGGCCGCTCCGGCGAGGCCGTAGCCCACCACTGCGACGCGGATGGGGCGACCGGTGTCGGGGGTGCTCTCGGAAGTCATGCCCGTAGTTAAGCAACAGTGTTTCTTAAGTGCAAGCCCGGACGTCGGCTCCAGGCACAATGACCCCATGACGACGTCGCACCCCGGCTCGTCCGGCACCAACCTGGCCGGACTGCGAGACCACAACGCCGCCCTCGTCCTCGGCCTGCTCCGGGCCGCGCCCCAGGGCAGCAGCCGCGTCGAGCTCGCCGCCGGGACCGGACTCACCCCGCAGGCCATCGGCAAGATCACCGCCAGGCTGCTCGCCGAAGGCATGATCGTCGAAGCCGGCCAGGCGGCCTCCACCGGCGGCAAGCCCCGCACCCTGCTCCGGCTGCGCGCCGAAGCCGCCTGCGCCGTCGGCGTCCACCTGGAGCGCGACGAGCTCACCGTCCTGCTGGTCGACCTCGCGGGCCGCCACCACCACGTCCACACCGA
Source organism: Kitasatospora sp. NPDC022856 (assembly GCF_055561235.1). Lineage (NCBI taxonomy): Bacteria > Bacillati > Actinomycetota > Actinomycetes > Kitasatosporales > Streptomycetaceae > Kitasatospora > Kitasatospora sp. NPDC022856. The sequence continues at coordinate 19,557 of NZ_JBVHHE010000055.1, forward strand.
ACCCGTCGAGCGCGGTCTCGCCCCCGTCGACGCCGTCCACCTCGTCACCACGCGGATCAACCGGGCCGCCGCCGACCTGCCACCCGGCGCCCGCCTGCTCGGGGCCGGCATCGGCTGCCGCGGACCGCTCGACCACGCCGCCGGCGTCCTGCACTGGTTCACCCCGCTAGACGCCCGGGACTCACCGGGCTGGGACCGCTACCCGCTGCGCGACGAACTCGCCGCCCGGCTGGACGGCCTGCCCGTCGTCGTCGACAAGGACACCAACACCGCAGCGCTGGCCGAGGCCCCGACCACCCCGCGACCCGGTGGCGGCCTCGCCTACGTCCACCTCGCCGCCGGCCTCGGCGCGGGCCTGCTCCTCGACGGGGCCCTGCACCGCGGCACCCGGACCAACGCCGGCGAGTTCGGCCACCAGACCGTCCAGCTCGACGGACCGCCGTGCGACTGCGGCAACCACGGCTGCCTGGAGGTGCTCTGCCTCGCCGAGCTGCGCCGCGGCGACCACGCCGCCGCGGCCCGGCTGCTCGGCGTCGGCGTCGCCAACCTCGTCCGGCTGCTCGACATCGACCGGGTGGTGCTCGGCGGGCGGGCCGTCCTGTCCGCCCCCGACGTCTACCTCGCCGGCGTCGCCGCACAGATCGAGGCCCGGATCCCGGACCCCGACTGGCAGCCCGTCCCGGTCTCCGTCAGCGCCGCCGGCCGGCTGGCCGTCGCCGCCGGCGCCGCCGAACTCGTCCTCGGCCCGCTCTTCGGCCGCCGGACCTGACCGCAGGGTCCTGCAAACCCGGCAGCGCAGTGGCGTGACGGCCCGCTTCCGCTGCGTGTTGACTCACCCGGCCCCGAAGATGCAACCCTGCGGCCGGATTGGCGGGAGGTCGGCCGCTGCGACGGAAGGCTGGTGGAGCCCGGCCGGGGGCGGCAGGAAACAGGCTGCTGATCGCCCGGGTACGAACGCCATGTTTGCGCCAACAGCCTAAACGAGCACCGCGCACACGCCCAAGGTCGTGTCCTTCCCCCGCTCAACGGCCGGTACGTCCGGCAGCGGGCCCTGAAGGAGGCGGGCGGCGGCGGACCGTGGAGCTCCGCCGCCGAGATCGTCGTCATCGGGAGCCGAACCGGCTCCCCGGCCGACTGAACCCGGTTCCCGCGCCACCGAGGCCGCCCCCCGGGACGCAGGGCCTGTGCGTCCGGCCGAACGCGGGCCCCGAGCACAGCCCAAGTACACAGGGCGCCGGACGCGTACCACCGAAAGCGCAACACCGGACGCACGGCCCCAACGGAGGAACCGCCCAGGCCGACGGCCTCGCCGTGCCCACTGCGAGCCCGGGCGCGGCGACCCGGCGAAGTCCTTGACAAGCCCGGGACCGCGCTCCCAGAATCTGACCCAGCCGCTTGTTTGCGCCAACATGGCTCATCGCCGAAGGTGCGCAAGAACCACCGGGCCCGCCGACTCCACGGGAAGGAGAAGGCGGCCCCGGGCGGACAGACCCCACCGCCGCGCCCTCACGCCCTCGCCACCCGAGTGCGTGAGCGCCGCCCCAGCCCCAGCCGGGCGAAGCCGGTGTGCCGCCCAGGTGAGCAGGCCCCCACCCCCCACCCCCACGTGCACGTGAACGACCGATCGCCCCCCGGCCCGGCGGCCACCCACCGCCGACCGCCGGCGATGTCGATCGGGACACACTCGGTCCGAGGCTCCGCCACCCCGCCTGGCGCGGTGACGCCGCCAGGTCGCTCAGCCCTCCGACCGGCACGAAGAAGCGAAGGTAGCCGACCATGTCGCGCAAGAGATCGTCCGTCCTCCTCGCCGCCGTTGCCACCCTCCCCCTCAGCCTCTTCGCGGCCGCCGGCACCGCCCACGCGGCGCCGGTGACCGTCACCAGCGGGACCCAGTTCGCCGACACCGCCGGCAACCCCGTGCAGGCCCACGGCGGTGGCGTCATCAAGGTCGGCCAGTACTACTACTGGTTCGGCGAGGACCGCAACCCGGACAACACCTTCCACTACGTCTCCGCGTACCGCTCGACCGACCTCAAGACCTGGGAGTTCCGCAACCACGTCCTGACCCAGGCCAGCGGGACCGAACTCGCCAACGGCGCCAGCATCGAGCGGCCCAAGGTGATCTTCAACAGCAGCACGAACCAGTTCGTGATGTGGATGCACAAGGAGGGGAGCAGCACCGACTACAGCGAGGGCGAGGTGGCGGTCGCGACGTCCGGCACCGTGGACGGCGACTACAGCTACCAGGGCAGCTTCCGCCCGCTCGGCTACGACTCGCGCGACATGACGCTGTACAAGGACGACGACGGCACGGCCTACCTGATCTCGTCCTCCAGCGGCAACGCCGACCTGCACATCTACCGCCTGAGCGCCGACTACCTCACGGCGGAGGCCCTGGTCGCCAACCCCTCCCCCGGGCAGTGGCGCGAGGCCCCCGCCCTGTTCAAGCGCGACGGCGTGTACTTCCTGCTCACCTCCAGCGCCACCGGCTGGTCCCCCAACCAGCAGCGGTACCAGACGACGACCAGCCTCACGGGCTCGTGGAGCGGCCTCCAGGACGTCGGCGACCCGACCACGTACCACAGCCAGACCGCGTTCGTGCTGCCGGTGCAGGGCACTCAGGGGACCAACTACCTGTACATGGGCGACCGGTGGGGCAACTCCATGGGCGGAACGGTGAACGACTCGCAGTACGTGTGGGCGTCCCTCCGGTTCCCGACCACGACCACCATGGCCATGGACTACTCCCCGCAGGTCTCGATCGACGCCGCCGCCGGCACTGTCGCGAGCGTGGGCGGCCCGTGGGAGCGGCTCGCCGCCCGCAACAGCGGCAAGTGCGCCGATGTCGCGAACTACGACTTCTCCCAGTCGTCGCCGGTCATCCAGTGGTCGTGCGGCGCCGGAGCCAACCAGAACTTCTGGTTCAAGGACCTCGGCACCGGCTACTCCCAGATCATCGCGCGGCACAGCGGCAAGTGCCTCGACGTCGCCGGAGCGTCGACCGCCGACGGTGCGGCCGTCGTCCAGAACACCTGCAGCACCGCGACCTCGCAGCAGTGGAAGACCCAGAAGGTCACCGGCACCACGTCGGTGAAGCTGGTCGCACGGCACAGCGGCAAGTGCCTCGACGTGACCAACCAGTCGACGGCGGACGGCACTTCGCTGGAGCAGTGGACCTGCAACACCGGCTACAACCAGCAGTGGCAGCGCACCACCGTCTGACCGCCTGCCCCGGTCGGCGCCGCCCGCCGGACACACCGTGACCGGCGGACGCGACAACGCGGTCCGGCGGGCCGCCCGTCGACCTGGTTCGGCGGGCGCCGCCGCCCGGAGGCCGGAGGGTCCTGGTGCGCGAAGGCACCAGGACCCTCCGGACGACATCACCCCGGGCGCGAGGCGGTACCGACGTTCGACGGGTTCGACGACGGTGCCACTCGCCCTCCGGCCCTCCGGGGCCACGGAGTGTCAGGCCGGTTCCTCCGCCTCCGACTCGGCGACCCAGGCGGGCAGCGGCTCGCGGCAGGCCAGCCAGGCCTGCGGCACGTCCGCCAGGCCGGTGCGGGCGGCGACGACGCCGCCGGTGATGGCGCAGGTGGTGTCCACGTCGCCCAGGCCCTCCGCCGTGGTCCAGAGGGCGTCGGCCAGGCTGTCCAGGTGATGCGCGGCGGACCACAGGGCGAACGGGACGGTGTCGCTCGCCCGGACCCGCTGCCCGTTGCCGAGCAGGTCGGCGGCGCGCCAGGGCTCGGTGGCGGCGGGCAGCTCTGCGGCCAGGCGCAGCCCGTCGCGGACGGCACCGGCCGGGGTGCGGTCCGCGACCTCGGCCAGCAGGTCCGCGCCGGCCGGCGCCGGCCCGGAGCGCCCGCGCGCGGCGAGGGCCGCTCCCAGGGCCACGGCCACCGCGCCGGCCACGCCCTCCGGATGCGCGTGGGTGACCTCGGCGGACAGCGCCGCCTGCTCGGCCGCCTCGTCCAGGTCGGCGCAGAACCAGGCGCCCAGCGGAGCCACCCGCATCGCCGCGCCGTTGCCGAGGCTGCCCTGGCCGTCGAACAGCGCCCGTGCGGCGGTGCGCCAACTCGCCGGGTCCGCGCCGAGTTCGGGCAGCAGCAGGTGCATACCGTACCCGTAACCGCGCCCCTGGTCCGCCCGGTAGGTGGCCGCGAAGGCCTGGGCGAGCCGCTCCTGGTGGACCGCGTCGAAGGCGGTCAGGATCCCGTAGACCGACAGCGCCATCGCGGTGTCGTCGGTCCAGTGCCAGGGCCCCTCCTCCGGGGTGCGCCGGGCCCGGATCTGTTCGAACGCCTCCTTGGGCGAGCGGAAGAGGGGGAACCAGCGCTCCCCGAACCCGTCCCCCAGAGCCAAACCTTCCAACGAGTCGCGAGCAGCGGAAATGGTCGTCATCCCGGCATCCTGACAGCCCCTTCGGTCCTGCCGCAGCCGGTTTCCGAGCCGTGGCGCCACTGGCCGGTCAGGCCACTTGGTCGCACCCTGCCGGCGGACGGAGCCGGCCCGATACGCAACCGCCCCGGGCTGAGCCTCGCCGATCACGCCGGTCCCGCCGTCCCGGCGGTCGACGGGACCGGCCACCTCACCGCCCGTAGCCCAGCAGCCGCCTCAGACCTCGCGCAGCCAGTGGTCGAGCGCGGCGTAGTCCGCGTCGGCCAGGCCCCAACGGGGGTCGACGCGATGGAGGAGGGCCCGACCGCCGTGGTGCGCCGACATCCAGGCCCGATCGATGTCCGTGATCTCGTCGTCGACCCAGGCGAAGGGGCGGCCGGCCGCCCAGTCGAGCAGGGCGCGGGTCTTCCAGTGCAGGCCGTCCAGCTCGTCCTGCTCGTCCTGGTCTGTCGGCTCGGGCCAGGTCACCACCGGCAGTTCCGGCAGGCCGATCAGCGGTGCGACGTACTCGTTCGCCTCGGCCATCCAGGTCGTGGCCCACACCAGTTCGCACGGCAGCGCCGCCAAGCGGCGCCCATGCGCGGGATCGATCCTGGCCAGGAGCGGATTCGCGTCGGCCCCCCGCAGTCCGGTAGCCGTCCGAAACGTCGGATAACCGTCCGGAAGCTCCTGCGCGGTGGCCCCGAACGGGATCAGCGGTCCGTCGACATCGAGGAAGAGCAGCGGACGCTGTGCAGAACTGGTCATCGCTGCACGATAGGGGGTCCTGCCCCCACCGGGGCCTCCTCCGCAGCCCGGAGCCTGATACCGAACCGCCGCCACGGAAGGGGCCGAAGCGCCGACGGGTGGTCCGGGGACGGCCGATCTGGCCGGACGGACCCTGGGCGGGCCGGTCGGCCGGATCGAGTCCGCGGTGAACCCGCCCGGGCCCCGGCCGCACGTGAAGCTCCAACGGTTCGACCCGGAGGGCCGCAGGGCGCCGGTCCCGAGATCCAGGTCAGCACCGACGACGTCGACTTCGGCCGACGACCGAGCGTCACCGGCACGATCGCCGGGGCCGCCTGGTGGTGTGAGCGGGCGCGGGCTCCGACCAGCGGATCCGGGCCCGGCGTTTCCGGTTCGACGGGACGAAGGCGTGCGACGAACTCACGAAAGCCGGGTTCCGCGAGAACCCGCTGGTGAAGCGGATATCCGGGGACCACGCGACCCCGTGCGCAGCGACCCGGTGGTCAGTCCGGGGCGCCGCCGGCGGTGTCGCGGGCGGCGACCCGGCGCAGGTGCTCGTCGAAGAAGCGGCGGGGGTCGCCCCCCATGCGGGCGAGCAACACCAAGGCGGTGAGCGCCACGTCGCAGGCCTCCTTGCGTACGTCGTCCCAATCGTGCGAGAAGCCCTTGCGGGGGTTGGCACCGAGCGCGCCGATCACGGCCTCGGCGACCTCCCCGGCCTCCTCCTGGAGCTTGAGCGCCTGCAGCGTCCAGCGCTGTTCGTCGCTGCGAGCGGCATGCGCATCAAGCCTCTGCGCAAGGGAGTTGACGATGTTCCAGGTCTCTTCTTCCATGGATGAGGATCCTGCCCCTGTTCGAATGGGCCGATCAAGCCGACCGGCATTCCTGGAGGTTCACGGCGAGCCCTGGTCTTCTCGATTCTCCGGCGGTCCCCCGGCAGGTCGGGCACTGCTTGCGGCAGCGCAGCCGGCCACAGCACCCGGCGGGACCAGGCGTAGCCAGGTGATCGGTGATCGTCTCGGTGGTCCGGGCGCAGCCTCCGTGGTTCCTCGGTCATGTGCCCGGACGAGCCGCCCCGGCACCGGGTCCGCAGGCGGCGACCCGACGGGCCGCCTGGTCGAGGCCTTCGAGAGGGCCGACGACCGGGCCTTCGTCGAAGCTCCCTTTCGCTTAGCAGGTGGTTCTTCATGGGCTCTGCGGAGCAACGGAGAAGGCGAAGCCGGGGTCTGGCCTGATGCCGCTTCCTCTGACGGGCCGGGCCGGCACAGCCGTCTCCCCGCCTGCCCCGCGCTTCCGAACGTTCGGCGACGCCACCGATCGGTCCCGGCGTAGGCTCTCCGATGATCACAGCAGTCACGAGAGGTGGACATGGGCCAGAAGATCATTCGGTTCTCGGACCTGACCGGCAAGCACGTCGAGAACGACGGCGACCTGGTGCGCGTCGTGGTGCGCCAGCACCCCGACCTGGAGGGCGGACCGGTCGAGATCGAGGCGCTGGCGGAAGAGCTGGCCCCGGTGGAAGAGCTGGCGCTCGACCTGGTGACGATCGAGCTGCACTTCCCGGACGCCGACGAGCCGGAGACGGTGGTCCTGCAGGCCGAAGCGTTCGACCGGCTTGCCTCGGCCGCTCCGATGGCCGACGTGCTGCGCGGCGCCAAGCGGGTGGCCCGGACCGTCCCGAGCCAGGCCCCGGTGCCGACGGGCGCCAGGGAGCGGGTCAACTACGCCAGCCTGGAGCACGCCGGCAGGCCGCACAAGGGCCGCACCACCGACGCCGAGAAGCGGCTCGTCCAGCAGCACCTGGACGAGATCAACGCGCGGCTGGTCGCCGAGGGCACCCGGACGATCGACCTGGGCAACGCCGAGCACGTGGCACGGTACGGCCTGGAGGCCCTGGCCCACGAGCGCGGCACGACGCTCGGCTGACCGGGGACCAACCCGCCACCAGGGCCGGCACAACACCGGGTCTGCATCCGGTCCTGCTCGACCCCGTGGTGACCGGGCTCGGCCGCCGACGCAGCTCGCGCCCGCCGCGTCGGCGGCCGGGTCCGGACCGCTGGTCGGGCCGGCCCCGGCGGCCGTGGGGGTCGCGCGGTGCGACGCCGCGTCGTCGGCCCGGCCGGCAGCGCGTTACGTCCGCGGGCGCGAGCGCCTCGCGAGTTCTGTAGCCACCCGGCACCGGGGGGCTCGTCGGCGGGGCGGACGGCTGGGCGGATCACCGTCGAGAGCGGTTGTCGGTGGCTTGGGAGAGCATCGGGCGATCAGATTCCTGCCGGTGGCGTGTTGGCAGGCGAGAGCGGCATCGGGTGTGTCGGTGCCGTTCGGAATGATGCCCTTGTTCGAGATCGAGCGAGAGGGCCGCAATGGACAACGACGAACTGGACGATCTGGTCCACCTTGCCGACCCGCCGGGGACGAGTGGTCATGTCGTCGCGTTGCGGGTGCTGAAGCGATCGAATCCGGGGGGTGAGCTCCTGGACTGTGAGTTCGTCGTGTCGACGGAGACCGTCACCGGCAGGTTCCCGGTGGGAGTCTCTTCCTTCGACCTGGACCGCTGGGAGGAGGCGCTCATCAGTCTCGCCGGGCACCGGTTCGTCTCGTGGCTGAACTCCGGCCGAACGGTCGAGCTGAGGATCAAGCCGCTCAGTCCCGGCGCGATCGGGGTGTCGATCAGCGACGCCCCGTCCTCGCAGGTGACGGTCAGCCTGCCAATGTCCCCTCCGGCCGGCTGGATCGCGGACCACCAAGCGCGTCTGGTGAAGGCCCGACAGGTCCTCGCGGGCTGACTGGCTCCTGGCCGGCCGTCAGCGGGCGGCGCGGCCTGCTGTTCGGCTCGGGTCCTGATGACGGCCAGGCGGAAGGAATCTACGTCACCCTCGCACCGGGACCCGACCGGACGCTCACCCTCACCCTGTCCATCCGCGGCGTCGGCATCGGGTACACCCCGAAATCCGCCCGGCCCACGGCTCAAGGCGGGCAGCAGCGCCGTCGTGCGCCCGACTGGCTCGACGGCCTCCGCGGAGGCCTACGCGGCACCCTCGTGAACGAGCTGCCGGGATCCCGGGTGGGCCGGATCCTCGGCCGGGGCGGCGGCGCGCAGTGCCGCCTCGACCTGGCGGTTGCTGGTCATGGTCGCGGTGACGGCGGTCATGGTGAGGAGGAGACCGGCGGCGGTGTAGAGCGGGGTGCGTACGTCGTAGGTGGTGGCCAGCCAGCCGCCGAGGAAGGCGCCGAACGGGGCGGCGCACATGGAGAGCATGCGGGAGGTCGAGGCGACCCGGCCCATCAGGTGGGCGGGGACGATCGTCTGGCGGAGGGAGGGGGCGAGCACCATCGTGGCGCCCATGCCCGCACCGCAGACGGCGAGGGCGAGGCCGGCGACGTAGGGGTTCGGTGCGGCGGCGAGGACCAGGACGGCAAGCCCTTCGAGGGCGGCCGTGCAGGTCAGTGCGGTGCCGGTGCCGAGCCGTCGGCCGAGGAAGGAGGCGATCCCCGCGCCGAGCAGACCGCCGGTGGCCTCCGCGGTGAGGAGCAGGCCGAAGCCGAAGGCGCCGATGCCGAGGCGGTCGTGCGCGAAGAGGGCGAGCACGGTCTCCACGGCGAGGAAGGCGATGTTCCCGACCGCCGGACGCAGCGCGAGTCCGAGCAGCAGCTGGTTCCGGAAGACGTACGAGGCGCCGTCCCGTGCCTGCCGCAGCAGCGACTCGCGGGCCTGTGGCAGGGGCCGCGGCGCGGCGGGCAGCGAGCGTACGAGCAGTGCGGAGAACGCGAACGACACCGCGTCGGCGAGCAGCGGAACCGCCCGTCCGAGCGCGAGCAGGGCGCTGCCCGCGGGCGGTCCCGCGAAGCCGGACGCGGCGGTCTGGGCGCCGCGCAGGCGGGAGTTGGCGCGCTCCAGGAGTGCGGGGTCGCGGCCGAGCAGGTCCGGCAGATAGGCGGTGGCGGCCGTGTCGAAGAAGAGTCCGCCGAGGCCGAGCAGGAAGGCGACCGCCGCGAGCAGGGGAACGCTCAGCAGGTCGAGCGCGGCCGCTGCCGCCGGCATCGCGAGGAGCACCGCACGCCCCGCGTCCGTCACCCACATCGTGCGCCGACGGTCCCAGCGGTCCACCAGCGCACCGCCGAGCACCCCGAACAGCAGCCACGGCAGCGTTCCGGCGGCAGTGACGACGGCGAGCGCCATCGGATCCCGCGTCAGCGTCAACGCGAGCAGTGGCAGCGCGGCATGCGTCACGCCGTCACCGAGCGAGGACACCGTCTGCGCGGTCCACAGTCGTCCGAACCCGGCCGGCAACTTCCGAAGATCTGAGGTCACTTGGCGTCTCCTTCGGCCTGCACACGGGTTGCCGGGTGGAACAGCGCGAAGACGAGCGACGCGTCCGGCAGGGACGGATCGGACAGCTCCCGGTACTCGTCCGCCAGCGCTTGCAGCCGCGCCCCCAGCTCCGTGAACTGCTCCTCGGTGAGCCGAAGGTGCGCCATCCGCACGTGCCGCTCGCCATCGACCGGCGCCGCCTCCAGGTCCGCCACCGCATGCCGCATCAGCATGTCCGGCCCTCCCTCTCCCGGGTCCGGCAGCACGATCGACCGCGCGGCCATGGCGTAGTACCGCTCGGTGACCCCTCGGACCTTCCGCGTCCGTACCACCTTCACCAGGCCGGCCCGCTCCAGCAGCCGCACGTGGTAGCTGGAGCTCCCCTTCGCAAGGCCCACCCGCTCGGCGATCTGCGTGATCGTCGCGGGCTCGAAGCGGAGCACGGCCATGATCCGGTGGCGCGTGAGGTTGGAGACGGCGCGTAGCTGCTCGTCCGTGGTGACGTGGAACGTCTCGGGAAGATCATCGGTAGGCATGGGTCCAATGGTCAACGTTTCTTGACCATTGGTCAAGGGATTTCGCACGGGCGCCCGGGATCGGCCGTTCAGCACGCGGGGCCTTCGCTCCCGCCCTCCCCTCGCCGCCGCGGCGCCCGGGCTCCTTCGGCCCCGTCGCGAGCGCTCAACCAGCCCTCGCCCGTCGACGACCGTCGGCCCCAGATCGAAAAGGCCTCGGCGGCCTTCACGTGCACCTTCAACAACCTGGGTGGTTCAACGAACCCCCGATCGTCCCCTTCTGTCACAACTCCGTTTGTGAGAAGGGAACTTGACCTCAAGACGTTCGGACTCCAGGTCGCCGATCCGCCGATGCGGAACGCGATCCGCGTCGGAACGCGCGAGTGTCCTCCCTGGCAGACAGAAGCTCGACCGCCGGCTCGATGCCCTCACCGAAGCCAGGCCGCCGGACGCCGAGACCTCGCCGGACAGCGCGGTGGCCTTCCTTGAACGCGTGTCAGCCCTGGCCGGCAGTCGTGCGGACCGGCATCTCGACCTGTGGTGCTGGTACTTCACGCCCTGACCAGGCTGCCGAGCGGTCGCCGCGGGGCCTCAGGCCAGGGCGGTGACCAGTCGCGCCGCGGCCATGACGACCAGGAGGGCCGCGCCGGCCAGCAGGCACTGCGTCGCGCGCTGCATCCTTCTCGCCCTGAGCTGGTGGACGCTGATGCAGCGCCACAGCTCCAGGACCGCGGAGTCGGCCGCCGCCTCCACGCTCTGAGCGGAGAAGCCGGACCGGAACTCCTCCGGTGAGCCGAACGCACCTACGGTGTCGCCGTAGCCGAAGGCGATCGGAACCGGGAAGCCGGCCGGCCGCGACATGCCCGGGAGCCTACGGAACCCGGTGAGCACCGAGGCCGCCAGGGCCGCCGAACCCGCGCTCACCACCAGCGCGAGGAGCGCGGCAGCCCCGATCACCGGCGACACGTCCGACGACGTCGCGCCGGAGGCGAACACCACACCCGTGATCACGAGCGCGTCCGCGCTCAGGAGCGTGCCGGCCCGATTCACCAGACCGAGACGCAGTCCGTCCGCCCGCGTCAGGTGCCACTGGGCGAGCTGCAGTCTCTCCTCCGCGCGTAACTCCCCGCTCACCGCTCTCCCCCGTCCCCGCACCGCACCGCGAGGACATCCCCGCCGTGCAACAGACGCTTCCCCCGCCACCGCAAGCCCAACCCACTCCGGGGCCGGACCGGGCGAATCACGACGTCCAGGACACGGAGCGCGGGGACGCCGGCCGAGCGGATCGGCCAGCACCGCACCGGGACACGGTGCGGTGCTGGCCGGAGCGGTGCGCTGTGCCCGGCTCAGCGGGCTATCGAGATCGCGAAGGGCGAGAAGCCGTTGGCGCGGATCACGTGCGGTACGAACAGGATCGCGGCCTCCGTGGCGCGGGCGGTCCGGATCCCGCCGAGATCGGTGATCCACTCGTCGTGCCAGCCGAGGTCGTTGAGCAGTTCGCGGACGGCCTGCTTGGCTTGCGGGTCCTCGCCGGAGAGGAAGGCGTCGGGTGCCCGGGTGAGCATGGCCGGTGCGGTCATCACCGGGAAGAGCATGGTGTTGAGGGTCTTGACGACATGCGTTCCGGGGAGCGCTTCCTGGAGTTGCTCGGCGAGGCTCGATCCCGGGTGGAGCAGTTCGCCCGGCAGTCCGTCCGGTCCGTCCGCGGTGGCGTTGGAGACGTCGACGAGGATCTTGCCCCGGAGTTCCTCGCGCAGGGCGGTGAGCCGCTCCAACGAGCCGTCGCCCGGGGTGGCGTTGATGACGATCCGGGCCGTGCGGGCCGCGTCGGCGGCGGCGCCCGGCGTGCGGTCCGCCACGGTCACCTCGTGTCCGGCCCGGGTGAGGGCGGCGGCCAGGTTGCCGCCGACGCGGCCGTTGCCGAGAACTGCGATCGTGGTCATGGGGAGGGGGTCCTTCCGTTCGTACGGGATCGTGGTGGTCGAGGTGCGGGTGGTCCTGGCGCGGTTGCTCGTGGTGCGGGGGCGCGCTCAGCGCGAGAGCGTGGTGACGGCCTGGGCGTGGACGCCGGGCGCGGCGGCCAGGAAGCTCTCGCTCAGCGGGGTCCAGGGGCGGCCCTGGGCGTCGGAGATCCGGCCGCCGGCCTCGGTGACGAGCAGTGCCCCGGGCAGCAGGTCCGCCCGGGCGCCGGCGAACTGCCAGAAGGCGTCGATCCGGCCGGCGGCCACGTTCACCAGGTGCAGGGTCGCGGGCACGGCGGTACGGACGACCAGCGCGTCGAAGAGCATCGCGGTGATCGAGGAGCCGACGCGCCGCACGACCTCCTCGTTCTCGTCCGGCCGGGCCTGGCTGGTGGCCACGATGCCCAGGCCGAGGTCCGCGGTCGGGGAGACGTGCAGCGGCCGGCCGTCGAGGTGCGCGCCCGCGCCGGCGAGCGCGGTGTAGGTCTCGCCGGTCAACGGCAGGTGGACCACGGTGAGCACCGGCCGGTTCTCGCGTACCAGGGTCGCGGTCACCGCCCAGTCCGGCAGGGCGTGCAGGTGGTTGACGTTGCCCTCGGCCGGGTCGACGACCCACCACTCGCCGGGCGGCAGCGCTCCGCCGTCCAGCTCGTCCTCCACCCACCCGGCCTCCGGGCGCAGCTGCGTGAGGCGGGGGCGCAGGACGTCGAGGGCCGTGTCGTCGTTGGCGGCGAGCGCGTGCATCAGCTCCTCGCGGGTCCGGTAGTGGACCACGTCACCGAAGCGTGCGAGCAGCGCGGAGCCGGCCTCGCGCACGGCGATCGCGACCTGGGCGAGCAGGTCGGCGTCGGAGGCGGCGACGGCGGTGGTGTCCTGAAGCATCGCGGACATGGCGGAACTTCCTTTCCCAGCAGAGGTGATGAGGGCCGGTCGGGCCGAGCGGTCCGTTGCGTCCCGCGCTCACATCTCGAAGGTAGACAGCCCGGCCATTAACCACAACTGCATGTCAAGCACGGCTAGGATTACTCCCATGCAACTGGATCTGAATCTGCTCGCCGCGCTCGACGCGCTGCTGGAGGAGGGCAGCGTGACCGGGGCGGCCGCGCGCCTGCACGTCACCGCCCCCGCGATGAGCCGCAGTCTGGGCCGGATCCGCCGTACGACCGGGGACCAGATCCTGGTACGCACCGGCCGCACGATGACCCCGACGCCGTACGCGATCGCCGTCCGGGAACAGGTGCACGAGCTGTTGCACCAAGTCCAGGGGGTGCTGGCGCCGAGCCGTGAACTCGACCTCACGACACTGGAGCGCACCTTCACCCTCCGCTGGCACGACTCCCTGGTCGCCGCGAGCGGCCCCGCCCTGCTCGCCGCCGTCCGCGCGCAGGCGCCGGGCGTGCGCCTGCGCTTCCTCGCCGAATCGAGCGGCGACACCCCCGGGCTGCGACGCGGCGAGGTCGACCTGGAGGCGAACGCCAACCGCCCGGCCGCACCGGACATCCGTGCCGAGAACGTGGGCGAGACCCCCCTCGTCATCATCGTGCGGCACGGACACCCCCTCGCTCGCGTCGGAGCCGTCACCGCGCAGCACTACGCCGCCGCCGAACACATCACCGTCTCGCGACGCGGAAACCTCGCCAACGCCCTCGACGACGCCCTCGCCCGGCTCGGCCTCAGCCGCCGCGTCGTGGCGAGCGCGCCGACGGAAGCGGCCGCGCTGGAGTTCGCCCGCGGCTCCGACGTCCTGGTCAGCGTCCCGGAAGCCACCACACGCGCCGCGGTCGCCGACCTCAGCCTGGTCGCCCTACCCCTGCCGCTCGAACTGCCGTCGGCACCGGTCTACCTGTCGTGGCATCAGCGCCACGACAACGACCACGCCCACGCCTGGCTGCGCGGGCTGGCACGGACCGCGTTGGCCGCCTGCGCAGCGCCGTAGCCGGCACCGTCCGGGCCGCTCCACCCGCGTGAGCTACGTGGTTCCCTCCACCCGGCCCCTTGGAGCGGTCATCTAGGCTGGCGCGGTGACCGATGAGCGGGGCAGGCGCAGCCGTCGGGAGCATGGGCCACGGCGGTGGGGGTGGCCAGGGTGCGAGCGCTGGAGACCGCGCGGGAGAACGCGCAGGTCGACACCGCCGCGCCACTGGACTTCAAGGCTTCGGTACTGCGCCAGGAGCGGGCCGTCGCACGCTGCGATCGGATCACCGTCGCGGTGGATCTGCGCGAGGACTGGCCGGGCGCGCTGGCCGCCGCGGGGCACGACCCGGCCGCGCCGACGGTGTGGATCGCCGAAGGACTGCTGATCTACCTGCCCGAGGGCGCGGTGGAGCTGTTGCTGGCCCGGATCGGCGCACGGTCGGCGGCGGGCAGCCGGATGGGGCTGATCTCGGGCTCGCGTGGCGTGATCGAGCGCTTCGGCGCGGACGCCGTGCCGGGGTCGGCGGCGTCCCTGTGGGTTTCGGAGATGCCCGACGACCCGGTGCGCTGGCTCGCCGGGCACGGCTGGGAGGCCGACTGCCACACGCTGCGGCGGTGCCACGACCGCCGGTGTCACGACCGCCGCGCTCACGACCACCTCCGCGAAGGCGACCGTCAACCCCGCGTTCTGGCTGATTCCCGACCGCGAGCACCCGGGGAACTCGGGCGAGTGGAACAAGTGCATGGCCAAGGAGCTGGGCAAGAGCATGGTGGAAGGCGCAGCCAAGGCCGCCCTGCTGGGTGCCCTGCGAGGCGGCCAGCTCGGCGCCGCCGCCGGCCCCGAGGGGGCGGCGGGCGCCGCCCTGGGGATGCTGACCGGCACCGTCACCGGGCTGGGAAAGGCGTACTACGTCCGCGGTACCGACCCGGGCTGATTCGCACGCACACCGCACGCGGGTGCCACCCACCGACCGATCGAGTCGGCGAGCGGCGGGCGGGCCGACCCCGGGCGGCTCCCGGAGACGACCTGGTGCCGCCCGTCGCCATGGAGGCGCAGCCGCCCGAGCAGTGCGGCGTACCGCGTGCCACGTCGACCCGCCGCCACGGGGCGACTCGTGGATTCCCCCTTCAGTCACCGGTGGCTGAAGGGGGAATACGACCCTGGCAGAGGGCATCCGGACGTGACCGTGCCCGCCGACGCACCCGCTACTCCTCGCTCGACAACTGCTCCGGCCTGCGGCCGTGGCCGCCAGCCCGTCAGATCGCGAGGTCCCGGCGGTTCAGCAGCCGGAAGGCCGCTGTCAGGCCGGCCAGGCCCACGGCGGGCAGGACCGCCAGCGAGGTCCAGGGAACGGTGCCGTGGGCGAGGGCGTCGCCGGGTGTGTAGTAGTGGAAGGGACTGAGGTAGCGCAGGGGGGCGGCCGGGGACCAGGCCAGGGCGACGAAGTTCAGTGCGAAGCCGACCGCGCCGAACGCCACGGTCGCGCCGACCACGTGCGCCCGGCGTCGGCTGACCGCCGAGACGGCGAGCACCGGGCCGGTCAGGCAGAGCGTGAAGGCGCAGCCCAGAAGGCCGGCGGCGAAGACCCCGCCGACGGGGACGGCGTCGCGCAGGTCCGGTGAGAGGGCGACCCCCGCCGCGATGGTGGCGGTGGCGGCCGCGTTGAGCAGGAACGAGACGGCGGCCAGGGCGGCCGTACGCTCGGCGAGCAGCCGGCGGCGGGCGAGCGGCCGGGTCATCAGGAGCTCGATGGTGCCGGATTCGACGTCGGCGGCGACCGCGGCCGCGCCCAGCGAGCCGATGGCGGTGAGCTGGAGGGCGATCCAGAACGGATGGGTCAGGCCCGCGCCGAGCAGCCCGGCGTAGCTGGCGAGGGACACGTCCCCGTTCGAGCCGCTGAACGCCTTGAAGGCACCGGGCGGGGTCCGGCCACCGCCGAACAGAGCGGAGGGCGGAACGGTACTGGTGATCACCACGATCAGAGCCTCGAAGACGACCATGCCGAGCAGGAGCGCCGCCAGCATCCGGCGGCGACGGTGCAGGGCAAGCCAGACCAGCGGCAGTCGACGGCTGACGGTACCGCGGTTCATGCCCCCTCCCCCGTGCCGTCGGCGGTCTGCCCGGATGCGCGGTAGAGGTCGAGGAACGCCTCGTCCAGGCCCGCCTCCTCGACTGTGAGGTCGCCCACCGGCAGGTCGGCGAGCAGCCCGCGAACGGCTGTCACCACCTCGTCGGGAGGCACCAGCAGCTCCACCCGGGAGCCCTCCCAGCGAGGCGACCAGCGTTCGGCGGCGCCCAGGGGCCGAACACCCTGCCCGTCGGTGAGGAGCAACGTGATCCGTCGGGCCCGGGCCCGGCGCAGGCCCGCCACCGACTCGACGGTGACCACCCGGCCGCCGCGGACGATCGCGACCCGCCCGCAGGCCCGCTGCACCTCGGGCAGCACATGGCTGGAGAGCAGTACGGTCCGGCCGGCCGCCGTCTCCTCGGCGAGGATCTCGAAGAAGGCCTCCTGGACCAGCGGGTCCAGCCCCTCGGTGGGTTCGTCCAACACCGTGAGGGCGGGGCGGTGCTGGAACGCCTGGACCAGACCGAGCTTCTGCTTCATTCCTCGCGAGTACTCCCCCACCGCCCGATGGAGGTCACCCGTCGACAGGTTCAGCCGGGCACAGAGTTCGGCCTGCCGTGGCACCGGGGTCCCCTGGAGGGCGGCCAGCAGGTCGAGGGTCTGGCGCCCGGTCAGTTCGGGGTAGAGCCGGAGTTCGCCCGGGAGGTAACCGATCGCGGGCGCCAGGAGGCGGTGGTCGGCGACGGGGTCAAGACCGAGCACCCGGACCTCCCCGGTGGTCGGCCGCAGCAGCCCGACCAGGCAGCGCAGCGTCGTGGTCTTCCCCGCGCCGTTCGGACCGAGCAGCCCGAACACCTCGCCCGTTCCGACCTCGATGTCCAGCCCGTCGATGCCGACGGTCCGGCCGTACCGTTTGGTGAGTGACCTGAGCTCGATCGCCGCGGCGCCGGTTTCGGGCATGACCCCACCTCCTGTGGTGACCGCGGCTCCATGGTGCCCGCACCGAACCTCCGCCAACCGCGGAGCCCTCTCCACCGTCCCACGTGGAGCGCCCCGCCCATCCGGGCCGATCGGCCCGACCTCCGGCCCCCTCGGCCCTGTTCCGGCCGGGCCTGGGAGGTCCCGCCCCCGGACAGCCAGGGGCCGGGACCTCGGATTCCACGGCCCCGGCCCGGCGGTCGGGGCCCGGCCACTCCGGGCGGTCACCGTGCGGTGATCCGGCGGCCGCTGGTCTCGTCCGGGCGGACGCGCACCCACAGGTCGCGGCCGCCGCCGGCCCAGGGGGTGCTCCCCGGCAGCTCCTTGA